>JBAZPZ010000006.1:0-41729 GCA_041645495.1 Fidelibacterota bacterium
ATCTGTATAATCTCGTTCATGTTCACTTTGTTTTTCTTCACTAATACGTCGGTCATTAGTTGTCTTATATTTTTGATGGGCATCCATGTTAACTCTCCATCAAAATTCTATAAAATTCATTACGGATTCCCTCTTTTGTATTGCCAATTTTATTTGCAAACTCATATGCGATTAGGATTCTTTCAATGTTACTCCTTGCCGCTTTTGCTCGAGGAAATATTGGGTGTTGCTCGTGTACAGTAATTGCTCCACGATCAATATCGACTTCGATGGGAAAAGAAGATTCTTCTTTACTCGTACTAATTTCAAATGATCTACCTAGTAATTTTTTTATTTGTGATTTTATCTTATCACGACTTTGATCATCTTCTATCTCTTTTTTAGCGAGATTCCGTGCTGCTGACATCCTTGAGATGTCCGAAAATATACCTGAGGTCTTTTTTTCTTTATCACCCCCGAGTCTAGTATATATGACTTCTTGCAACTTTAAGTAATGAGGGTCTGTTTCTCGAAAACTATTTCTATCAATGTTTAGGGCAGATTCAAGACCGTCATCTACATAAATTTCACCTGAAATGCCAGCCATTCGAGGACCCTGTGCTTTGGGATAGTTCAATAAACTTTTGTCATACATACCTATAGCAACATTTCGCACACGAATTAAGAGACCTCTCAATTCGGGAGGTTGGATAGAAATCCGTTGATGGTAGATATACCCTTTGAATGCTAATCGACTTCCGTCGATCTTTTCATCAAATTCTATAGTATATGTTAGATAATCTTTTCCTTGTTCTTTCACTTCTGAAGATGTCGGGAACAAGATAAGTTTTCTAAGTTCCAAACCGTCAATTTTAACAGTGAAATCAAAGTCTAATAAAGCCTTCTTAGTACCAGATATTATATCTTCCCCTTTTATAGGTCCATTTTGAAGATAAGAAATGGGGCATGTAATAGATAATTCCCAGAGTAATCGATAATAATCTGGAATATCACGAGCATTAGTTGTTGCTAACCATTTGATGAATTCAGGTAAAACTTTCGGATCCCCTTTTTTGAATCGATAGCCTTGAATTTTCGATTCCGGTCCACCAGTTTCTAATAGACGATTCCTGAACCCTGGCTCAATATTTTCTAGAATGATTTTGGTGTAATGTGCATCTAATTCTTCTGGCAAATCTTTAAATAATACATAACTGCCGATCTTTTTTGCCTTCTTACTTCCCAAAGGGATTTCTTTTGCAGATTCTGTATTTAATCCTTTAAAGTCAACATGAGCTTCAAACTTAGTACAACTATTACGCGTAGAAGAAACTATAGTAAAGCGCTTACAAATTTGAGCGACCGCTAAAATACCTATGCCAATTTTTCCAATTAAAGGCCGGGTTTTATCTGTGTATTGCCTCCCGTCTTTTCTTTTGACACTACCTCCAATTAGGTCCATAATTTTCTCGAAATCTTTGGAACTCATTCCGTCACCATTATCTCGACATGTAATTGTCCGAAAATATGGAAATCCGGTATTGATAATCACTCGCGTCGCATCTGCATCAAAAGCATTGCTTATTAACTCTTTTAGGGCATTAGCTGGGGTACGATATATTCCTAAGCTTATATCTGCCAATACACTAACGGCAACATTGATAGGTTTTCGTTCTGGCATTTAAAAGGTTCTCCCTGTAGAAGTTTTTTTTTCACGCCCAGATAATTCTTTCTCTCTCGAATATTCATCAAATCCATGACGAATCATGATATTCTGTTCCCTGACCTGTTTCCGGAATTCGCGTAACTGAGCGTCTGTCCAATTTTGGTGTATGTAATAATCTTGGTTAGTTTGACCATTTCTCCAGGCTTGTGGATTATAATTGTCAAAAGTCTGATTCAGAGGTCTATAGCGGCAATCTGCAATTTGCACACCCCACTCTAGACATTTTTGCCTTTTTCTGTCCAACTCATCATAGCCCAGTTCATGGTTATAGAGCATAAAAACGTAAATATCTTTATAATAGTAACCTGCTTCGACTAGCATACTTATCTGAGATTTTACTTGTTCATGGTTTTTATATCCATGATCCCAAGCTATCCTTGGATATAAGAAGTGAGCATCTCGTAATAATTTAGCTAGGTCTGAAGTAAGAAGTAATCCGTCGATACCACATTGACTCTCACATACTACACATTTTCCTCCTATCAAAATACTAGACAACTCTTCAAGTATTTTTTCGATATTTGGATTTGCGAGTAAATTGTTATCATAGAAAATGACATGGTTTTTACAAATCTCCTCTTTGACAGACTCCTTATAAGTAAATTGTGGCTCAATCTTCCACACTCCACAAAATGCGCAATTCCGTACACAACCCCGCGAAGTGTGAACTATTTGGAATTCAGTATTTGCTAAATCATATGCTGGTAGGAAACACTCAGCCTCTTTATGCAATCCTAAATATACTTCATCACATCCTGATTGTTTACAATGCTCCGGCATAAGTGTAGCGTATATGCCTCCTACCACAACTGGAACATTTATGAATTTCTGCTTGTAGTAAGCCACCGCGTCCCAGACAAATTTGGACCAATATGTAAATAGAGAAGTAATTAATATCTCATCAGGCTGAAAACCATTATCTGCATACCCATGTACTAAACGAACGTTATTGCCTAAAGAACGATGATAAGACGCGAGCTTTAATAGCCCAAGTGGTAAAGACTGGCAATAATTTTTACTCTTTCGTTTTATGGGGAAGTCTGGTTCGACCAGTAAAACATTTTTAGCCATTTTTACTTAACTTCTTATAGTCAATCCTGTTTCAAATCATCTATTTATATTATACATCAATTTACCGTTGTAATCAACGACTTTCTAAAATAGGTAGTTGTGTCATTTTTTAGATCCATACTGCATTTTTGACTCCCTTTTTCTCATTTGAAATTCCTCATCATGCTGCTATCAATTTAGACCTAAATGGTTCTTTTGTCAACATCAAGTTTCTCCCCGCTCCAGTTGCCGGGCAATGTACTCCGCTCTTGCCTCGAACAACAGCATTTGCTCAGGCTTCGGCTGGACGTAGTGGTTATGTTTCTCGATGTTGGCAGAGAAGTTGAAAACCAGCGCCTCGACGATTGCGTTACGGTTTTCGATTTTACCACCGCCATGATAGAAGTGATCGCGTGTAACGATGTTGAACCGATTCCAAAGCGAGTCAATAAATGTATTGGAACGGAATTCATTGTGATGCCATGTTGAAAGAATGAATCGTGCGGGTGTTGCGGACAACAGCCCGAAAAGTCTTAATTCATCTTCTTCCGACCATCCGCTGAAATAATCCACATACCTGCCGATATAAGGCGGATCGCAATAAATAATGTCATCTTTCCCCGCCTGTAAGATAATCTGATCAAACGGTTCAATGAAAAAAGTCCAATCCGGCTGAATAAGACAAGAAACATTCCGCACCTGATTGACAATTTTCGTGATATATGATTTTGAAAACCGCCCCGGTTTCTGACAAAAAGGGATATTCCATTCACCCTTCCGGTTGAAGCGCATCATTCCGTTGAATCCCGCCCGCGACAGAAACAGAAAATCCAGCGGATCGTGTTCGGCGTTGAAACGATCTTTGATGAAACGGAAATGCACGTAACCTTTCTCCGGGGATTTTTCCAGAAGTTTGCTCTCACGTTCCAGATATTCGCGCACTTTTTCCGGTGTGATCTTCCGATCTTTGATTGCCTGATAGAACCGGATGATGTGCGGATTGATGTCGTTCAGCAACGCTTTTTGGAAGCCGGAATTAAAAGCGACGACGCCCGTTCCGATGAAAGGTTCGATCCATCTGCCGGCGATATCCGGAACCAAAGCCTGAATCCAGGGAACGAGTTTGGTCTTGATGCCCTGACTTTTAATCGGCGGAACGATTATGCGCATTGTTGCTCGTTGTTGTTTTTCTTTTTGGTTTTAACCGGAACGATCTTTGTCTTATCGCTATGCTTGAAATCAAGGAAATCTTCAACAGATCGGATTGGTTTGACCTTTCCTTTCTTTTTCATCTTGAGCAAACCATAATTCATCCAGTATTCATCGAACCATTCTTCGCCGAGTTTGGCGAAAATGCCATTGCCTGTGATTATATCATCGATGAAAGTAATCGAACCGATATTAGCGGTATTGCCTGAGCCTTGTTTGTCGCTCGCCAGCTGCCATTTTTCACAAACGAAAAATTGAAAGTCCTTGACGACTGAGGTGATCGACCGAAGATTTTCAACGGAGGTCATGCGGTAACGATTCTGTGTGATGTTATAATTAGCCTCTTCAATCTCTTTAACGCGGAAAATTTCAGTCTCATCTAAATCTCTCGTTGATGTTCTGGTATAAATCGCTCCAAGTCAAAAATGTCCCAGGTAATCAGAATAAGGAAACTGGATGTTCTTAGTCGAACTTCTTTCTCTGAAATACGCACCATGGCTGCCTAAAGTAAAACCGTTTACGTGACCGGGGAATTCTGGATCGCGGTAAGTTGTCTTTAAATCAACGGCAAATTTTACGGCTTGATTGCTCTGCTTGATGAAACTAAGGTCGGGATACCAGTTCTGATGTTCCGCCAAAACGATTGAGTAGCCATTGTCCTGAGCGAATTGAAGTATACGAGGAAACAGGTGGATTTCCAGAATCTTTGACACAATTTTCGTATCAGAACTGATCGTGTAAATGTTCTTGAATATGTCGATAAATCCTTTAACTGTCCATTGACCGTCTTCTCCTGAAACATAATTGCCAAGCCCTTTGACAAATTCTGTCAATGCGGATGAAAATTTTTCTTTCTCGATCAGGCGTTCTTTTTTATTCATTATCCTTCCTCACGTTCGACCATAACAATCATTTCATCGACATATTAAGCAATAGCTTCACTTTTGTCAAGACAAAGTACATTGATTTTTTAAATCATTCGGGCATTCAGTCAATAAGGCATTGGGCATTATCCAGTTAGATGCCGATCCACTCGCAACATTCATTCATGCATCCATGCAATCATGCATTCATGCTTTCTGACATCTCCCTCCTGCCTCGTGAGTCCGGTTCGGTCGTAATAATTCAGCAAAGGGATCACCCATTTGCGGGAAGTTTGGAGCAGTTCTTTCAGTTCGGCAACGGTTGCACCGCTTATGGTTTCTAACCCTCCATCGCGCGAACGATCTCCAGAGCGGATTCGGCGGATTCAGCGGAAACCATTTTCGACCGAAATTGGGACGATAAATTCATCCGGGCGATCAATGCCAGCACCTGCACGTTGACGCCGGTTTCATTTTCGGCGGCGAGTAACAGAAAAAACAGGTGAGACGGTTTGTTGTCGGCTGACTGAAAGTCGATGCCCTCTTTGGAAATTCCGAGCGCGATAGCGACGCCATTGACGGCGTTGGTGCGGGCGTGAGGAATCGCCAGACCGCTTTCAAGCCCCGTGCTTCCGAGGTCTTCGCGATCCAGCAAGGCTTTTAGTGCTTTTTTCCGGTCTTTCACTTTGCCGGTTTTCACGGCAAGGTCCAGCAATTCTTCGATAATGCCTTCTTTATCGGAGTGTTTTAGAGACAAGACGATTGTTTCCGTGCTTAAGAGATTCGAGATTCGCATGTATTGCTCCCTCCTCGATAATATCCGTTAAATAATTTTCATGTTAATAAATTGTAAACCTGTTCGACGAAATCGGCATTTTTCACGACGAGCACCGAGCAGGCGGCTTTCCGAAAAATGATCTCCGTTTCATCATGAAAAGTGTCGGGGCGGGAAAGCACTGGCTCCAGTTCTCCCATGACGAACAGATCGGCTCCCCACTCATCGATTTTTTGCACGGCGAGTGAATGAACGGCGCCTTTCAGAAGTTCGGTTTCGACGGTGAGTCCTTTCCGTTCGCCAAGTTCCCGGACATGTTTCAGGTAACGTCGTCCGTCTTCTTCGAGGTCGTGTTCGTAATTCATCTCCTCGATTTTGACGAAGATGCGCGCTTTCGACAACTGTTTCAGCAAATTCGTGTTGACGACATAAATCGCTTTGAGTTGCGCACGGGTTATTTTGGCAAGTGCAATGGCATATTTCGCCGCCAAGATACACCCTTCCGATCCATCTATGAAGACGAGAATTTTATTGATGGGTAATGTCGGAAGCATCTGCGTTATCCTTTCTTTTTTTCCAGTCGTTCTTTGACCAGTTTAAGTGTTGCGAACGTTCCTCTTTCGTTTTCTTCCAAAGAATCCTCGATAAATTTAATGGAATCTTTGAAATCCGGGATAGCAATTTTTTCCAACGCGTTGGTTCGGCGGACGGTCTTGCGAACTTCCTGAGCCAGCCTCAGCAGGGAAACGCGTAGTTCCGCCAATTTGGCCATATCCATCAGAATCTGCTTGAACCGCTGAATCGTTTCATCAGCCCAGAACGATGTCGCGCCCGGGCTGTAATAAGGCGCGTCGTCCGTTATGCGAACATCGACTTTCGGGATGGCGACGCCCATGACTTTCAGCATATGAATATTGACATCGGATTGAATCTGAACCGCATTCGCGAGCGATTTCACCTCGTTTTTACCCATCGTCAATACGGCCTTTTGCAAAGCGTAAAACGCGCGCCGAAGTTCCTGTTTCATTTTCTCGTGCGCTTCGACAGTATCATCGACCAACGCCATCAGTTCGACGACCAAAACCTGCCGTTTCTGCTCCAGCAGATCATATCCTTCCTGCGCGAACGTCAGGTCGCGTTTCAGTCTTAAAAGGTTGCTTTTTGTTGGGATGATTTTATTTCTCGGCATACCGGTTCGTCATTCCGTTTGTCCGTTGTTGGAATTTTGATAATATTTTTCCGTTTCTTCGTCAGTGACACGGTGGAGTTCTTCACGCGGAAGGATGGAGAGTATTTTCCAACCAATGTTTAGTGTCTCTTCGATAGATCGATCTTCGTTCTCTTTTTGGGAAAGGAATTGGGACTCGAACGCTTCGCCGAATTTGAGATAGGTATTGTCCAACGGCGTCAATTCCTCCTCGCCGATGACGGAAGCCAGAGCGCGAACGTCTTTTACTCTTGCGTATGCGGCAAACAATTGACTGGCGAGGTGCGCATGATCGTCACGTGTCATCCCGGTTCCGATGCCGTCTTTCATCAATCGGGAAAGCGACGGAAGCACCGAAATCGGCGGATATATTCCCTTCTGAAATAAGTCGCGTTCCAGAACGATCTGCCCTTCCGTGATGTAACCGGTCAGGTCGGGAATCGGATGCGAAATATCGTCGTTCGGCATCGAAAGGATCGGAACTTGCGTGATCGAGCCGGTCGCATTCTCGACGATTCCGGCGCGTTCGTACAAACTGGAAAGGTCGGAATACAAGTAGCCCGGATAACTTTTCCGGGATGGAATTTCACCGCGAGCGATGGAAATCTCTCTCAGCGCCTCGCAGTAGTTCGTCATGTCAGTCAGAACGACGAGCACGTGCATATTTTCCTTGAAAGCGAGATACTCGGCCATTGTCAATGCCGTACGCGGCGTGATCAACCGTTCCACCGACGGCGCATCGGCTAAAGACAGGAATAAGACAACGTTTTCCAGCACGCCGGTCTCTTTGAAATTGTCGATGAAATACCGCGCGACATCGTGTTTGACGCCCATCGCCGCGAAGACGATTGCGAACGAAACATCCTCGCCCACGATCTTCGCCTGGCGAACGATCTGCGCGGTAACGCGGTTGTGCGAAAGTCCCGGTCCGGAAAAGATCGGCAGTTTCTGTCCTCTCACCAACGTATTCATTCCATCGATCGCCGAAATTCCCGTCTGAATAAATTTTGTCGGATAGGTTCGCGCTGTCGGATTGATCGGAGCGCCGTTCACGTCCCAGCGTTCTTTGGCGATGGGATCGGGAGAACCGTCGATCGGTCTTCCGAGTCCGTCGAAAACTCTGCCGAGCATTTCCTTTGAAACGGGAATCCGGAGCGGCTCGCCTTTGAACCGAACCGTCGTTTCGGAAAGCGTCAGTCCCGACGTTCCTTCAAATACCTGGATAACAGCGGCATGGTCGTTGGCTTCGAGCACCTGACCGATGCGTTTTTCGCCGTGATCGGTCTTGATCTCGACCAGTTCATTATAGCCGACATTGTGAATATTCTCGACGAAGATCAGCGGACCGACTACCTGCTGAATGCCCTGATATTCACGGGATTTGATCAGGTCTTCTATTTGTTTATTGTTCATTCAAATTTTTTCCTTTTTGAAATCTTACACGTTCCGAAACTAAAAACTCAGTTTTCCGAGCCCGCTCATCTCCTCTTTCATTTTTTCGAGAAGGTCGTCCAATTTTTCTACTTCCTCGTTCGTAACACCGAATTTCATTTTCGCGATGGCGGCGGCGGCTTTCGTCCGCTTGATCTTGATCAGCGTCGAACCTTTTTTGATCGCTTCCGCGCCGAGTTCATAATATGTCACCATGATTCTCAGCATTTTCACCTGCTTTTGAACGGTGGTGTACATGTCGATCTTGTCATAAGCCGACTGCTGGAGAAAGACGTTTTTGAACAGGTTACAGACTTCCAGAATGATTCTCTGCGAATCCGGAAGAACGTCCGCGCCGACCAATTTGACAACTTGCTGAAGTTTGGCTTCCCGCTGAAGCAGATCGAGCATTTTCTTGCGCAATTCCGCCCAATCCGGGTCGGCGTTTTTCTGCCACCACGGTGCAATGTCTTCGACATATTCCGAATAGGAATCCAGCCATGAAATCGCCGGGTAATGACGCGAATTCGCGAGGTCTCTGTCCAAAGCCCAGAAAGCGCGGACGAACCGTTTTGTATGTTGCGTTACGGGTTCGGAAAAATCGCCGCCGGGAGGCGAGATAGCGCCGACAATCGTTACGGAGCCGGTTTGATCGTTCAATGTTTCCACCAAACCAGCGCGTTCGTAAAATTCGGCAAGTCTCGTCGGTAAATAAGCGGGAAATCCTTCTTCAGCGGGCATCTCTTCCATGCGTCCGGAGAGTTCGCGCAAGGCTTCCGCCCACCGGGAAGTCGAGTCCGCCATGATCGCCACGTGATAACCCATATCACGATAATATTCCGCGATCGTGATTCCGGTATAAATCGACGCTTCCCGCGCCGCGACCGGCATGTTGGAAGTATTGGCGATGAGAACGGTTCGTTCCATCAACGGTCTTCCGTTGCGCGGATCGATCAATTTGGGAAATTCGTTCAAAACGTCGGTCATTTCATTGCCGCGCTCGCCGCAACCAATGTAAACGACGACGTCGGCATCCGACCATTTGGCTATCTGATGTTCGACCATCGTTTTGCCGGTTCCGAATCCGCCCGGTATGGCGACGGTTCCGCCTTTGGCGATGGGAAACAGCGTATCGATCACGCGCTGACCGGTAATCATCGGCAGATCGGACGGAAGCCGGTTTTTCACCGGTCTGCTCTGCCGCACCGGCCATTTTTGAAATAATTGCAGAGACTTTTCGCCGTGATTCGTTTGAATCCTGCAAATGTCCGCATCGACGGTGTATTCTCCTTCCGGAACGATCTGAACGATCTTTCCGGAAACCACCGGCGGAACCAGAATGCTATGTTCGATCCGTTCCGTTTCCTGTACTTTGCCGATCGTCTGGCCGCCGACTACTTCGTCGCCTGTCCGAACGATTGGAACGAATTTCCATTTTTTCCGACGATCCAGCGACGGAACCTGAACTCCTTTGTGAATATACTGGTCGGATAGTTTCTTGATCTCGCTCAACGGCCGCTGAACGCCGTCGTAAATCGAACCGATCAGTCCCGGTCCCAATTCCACGGAAAGCGGCATACCGGAACCATAAACGGACGCACCCGGCGTCAATCCCGTCGTATCTTCATAAACCTGAATCGTAATTTGGTCGCCTTTTAACTTGACGATTTCACCGATGAGCCGGTCTTCGCCCACTTCGACCAATTCCAGCATCTGAGCGCGCGTAACGTCTTTTGCGTAGACTACCGGACCGAGCACCCGGTTGACTTTACCGATAACTTCGAACACTCATTTCTCCTTTAAGTCGGTTTCCACAAATTCTTTCATGATCACCCACTGAATCTCGTTGAAAACACGTTCTAACCGAACGGACAGACGATTGTCGAATCGCATCCGACCATCCTCGGATGTCAGGATCGCGCCCGAATCGGCAATCTGCTCCGATGAAACGATCAAACGAACCTTTTTACCGTTCATTTTCAAACTTTCATCGGCGATGGATTCCAGAAAATTGTCCGTCAATAATTGCCGCTCCCGGTCGCCGGCAAGAATGCGGACGACGTCGGTTCCGAGTCCGATGATTCCTTCGAGTATCAAATTTTTCAGAAAAATCGCATACACTTCGCCGCGGCGAAATTCTTCTAACCAGTCGGACGCCTGCCGGACGATCTCCATAAGCAGCACGTTCTGATTCTTCAGCGTCAGTTTCTTGACCTCCAGATGCACGCCGGATAAAATCCGCTTCCGAACGGCAGACGCCTGCTGTTCCGCTTTCCGAATCATCTCCGAACGAATCCTGTCCGCTTCGGTCTTCGCTTTATTGCGGACATCGCCGGTTTCTTTTGCCGATTGAGCCAGAATCGCATCGACTTCTTCCTGCGATTCCTGCCGAATGTCATGAATCATCATCGTGAGAGATGATTGCTCGTCTGTCATAATTCTCCTTTAAACATGAACGCCAATTGCATTCCGGATAACGTCACGAATGGTGCCTCTTTCTTCCTGAGCGCCGTACCGATCGGGAATCTCGATGATTAGCGGAACCGGCATTTTGTAAAAATACAGATTGACGTCGGCACGAATTCCATCGGCGATACGCTCGGTTATCAGAATCACGCCGACGTTCGATTGCTGAACGGCGTTTTCAAGACTCTGACGCGCCTGCTCGGGCGTGTCAACAATCTCGCCGTCGATTCCGACCAAATGAAAGCCTAAAACCGTTTCCTCGTCACCAATCACGAAAAATTTCAAAATGTCTCCAGTGGAATTATACTTTCCCGAGAATCATGATAGCGATTATCAAACCATAAATCGCGATACCTTCCGCCAAACCGACGAAAATTAACGCACGTCCAGCCAATTCCGGCCGCTCGCCAATCGCGCCCATTGCCGCCGCGCCGACATATCCGACGGCCAGGCCTCCCGCTATCGAACCGATTCCGACGGCAATCGCCGCCGCAATAAATCCCCATTTAACGGAAACATCCGATTTTTCCGGAGCCACTGTTGGCGCGTTTTCGTTAATCTGTTGAACAGATTCTTTCGTCTGAGCCTTTGCATCCAGGACCAGTAAAGACGTTGCCGAGATTGCTATCATTCCCAGCACGATGCTGAAGGCGATGACTTTCTTTGCAAGTTTCGATTTACCCATTCTTTTATTTCCTCCTTAACAAAAATATTTCATGTGTTGGTTTATTTGAATTCAAATTTCTCCCGAATCGGAACATATTCGGAGTTTGTCAATCGGAAAAAGCGTCCGAAAAATTCATAAAATTCCAATCTGACCGCCTGAATCGTCACGACGAGACCTTCCAGCCCGATGATTAGGATATTGCCGAAAATCTGAATCGCCGCGCTCGCCGCTACGTTACTCACCGATTCCGAAAGCGAAAACACCGCCATGAACAAGCCGACGTGCGCGAGTCCGAACGCCGCGACACGAATGAACGAAACGGTATTCGCCAGAAAGCCCAGTCCGATGTCCAGCATTTCGACAATACCACCCATTATGCTTGTCGCGACTCCTTCCGGGAAGAGTTTTTTCCCTTTGAGTAGGTGAACGATCGGCTGCTGCAGGAATAACAAAATACCGGACGCGATCATCAAAATCGGAATCAGCACGGGTATCGCACTGCTCGTTTCGGACTGGAGCGCACGTGTTACCAAAACAATGCCGCACCAGTAAAGCAAGCCGCTGAGCAAGCCCGCTTTATTGAAAATACATCCCAAAATATCGTGTGAGATGATCCCATTGATTATATTGATGACGATCGAAAAAGTAATCATCCCGATGCCGAAATAGATGACGACTTTGAAAAGCGTTCCGATCGATTCGATCGGTTTCAGCCAGATCGCCGGCAGAACAGTTTCCAATCCGAAGATACTGCCGAATAAAAATCCGTAACCGATACTCGCGACTCCGGCATACAACGCCAGTAATCCGGCTCGTTTGATGAGAACCTTTTTCCCCTTGAATGCCATCAGTCCGCCCAGCAGAGCCAAAATCAATCCGTGGCCGACGTCGCCGAACATCATACCGAACATCAAAAGAAAACTGATACCCAGAAACGGCGTCGGATCGATGGTCTTGTAAACCGGAAGGCCATAGGCAGTCGTCAGGAGTTCGAACGGCTTGAAAAATCCCGGATTGTTCAATTTTACCGGCACTTCGAGTTTGCCGTCTTTGACAGACGCAACCTTTTCCGCCGGTGTTTCGGTAATCACGCAATGGTTGCGAGTCGCTTTCTTGATATCGGATTTGAACGACCTGCGTTCGTTTTCCGGCAGCCAGCCGGCGAGCAGATACGTCTTGTCGGTTTTTCTAAAATAGTCAACTATTTTTTCGGTGAGTTTTTCGTGCCGGATGCGGTACAGCGCGCGTCTCAAAAAATCCTGATGGCTTTCGGCGATTTTTTGAAGACGCGACTTGATCTCCGCCACTTGTTTGGCGGCGCTTTCGATCTCTTCGTCGATGTGTTCCATCAAATCTTCGTTAAATGCAACAATCTCCGATTCGGCCTGCAACGCCTGAAAACCTGTATCTTTTAAGGCCGATTTGAGCGAATCGGAATCGCGTTTGAGAACGATCGACAGAATCGACGTCATTCCTTTGACCGTTCCGAGCGGAATCAGGACGTGAAGTATTGGTTGAAGTTTCTCTTCCAGTAATTTAAAATTTCGTTCCGGAATCTGTCCCGTCTCAAATGTAAGATAAGAATATCGTCCCTGACTTTTCAGCGTCAAACTGAGTTTTGGAAAGTTCTCCGTCCGCGTCTTGATTTCGCGCAATCCCTGCAGTTTCTTGAGAGCCGTTTCGTAGTTTTTACTGATCGCCTGGAATTCTTTTTCGATCTCCACGATTTGGCGGTCGAGATCGCTCCAGTTGCCTTCGATCGGAGTGACGCCGGTCAGTTTATCGGACAATTTCAGAGATTTCACGAGCGATTCGATCTTTTCCCGACGCTGTCGGACTTCCAGAGAGATTTCCTTCCCGTCCGGTCTTCCGAGTTCTCCCGCCCATTCGTCCATATCCGCGGCATCCGCGATCTGAATCGAACCGTTTTGAATGACGCATTCAGCGACTTTTTCGACATCCCGGCCGGAAAACAAAACGCTGATCTGGATCATTCTTTCAGGAGTAAACATTTCTTTCGTCACCTCACTAAAAGCGCTTCGGTTTCTTCCGGGGTCAGCCCATAAGATTTCGCGTTGAATATTGCCTTCAGATTTCGCATTTCACACTTGGCGAGATAATAATATCCGACCGTTGAGCCGATGGAAAGCGGAAACGAGAGAAAAGCACGATTGGCTTCGATAAAAAGCGCCTGATCGAGAATTATTTCCAAAGCGGAAAGCGACTGGATTTCTTCCGATTCGGTTGCAACCGGCAATGTCACGCCGGGAAGAATGCGGCTCAGCCCGTCGCCGATCGAGCCCGTGGAAGTGATCTTTCGCATTTGATTCTTCGTTAAATGATAGCCGTGGGGAATCAGCATCGACTCCAGTTCAGTCTGTTGAAGTTGATAATATTTCTTTGCCCGCGCGATCCATTCAAGATTTTTCAAATCAATCTCGACCCCGACGATCCGCCGTACGATTTCCTGGTCGGTTCGCGACATTTTCGCAGTCAAATTCCACAATTCCAAATACAGAAATTTATCGATCGCGATTTCAAGATCGAACAGTCTATTCCTGGTAGTCAGCGGTGTTAAAGCGCTTTTTAGCGGTTCATAAAAATTCGTATCCCGAAGGAGTTCGATAAATTGTTCCAGATCGATAGCAGATAATAAATCCGAAATCGGAAAATCGATCGTTATCTTTCCGGCGTAGAACGAATCCGGGAGCGGCGTCTTGCTTTGCCACGCCCGAAGAAGTGCTTTGAGTTTTTCGCCGTCATAATTCAGAATGAGCGCATCTAAAAAATTTTGCGCCGAACCCCGACTAACCTTCATGAGTTTCAGGAATTGATCGATCTCCTCGAAATGAAGTTCTTTTTCGATGGATTCGACGGTTTGGCTTTCCAAACGTTCGGCCATTTCTTTGTACCGGGTTCGCGAGAGGATCAGGAGCGATTCGTAGATGTTTTTCGCTTCGCACAAATCCGAGTAATCGGCTTCGGAAAGCAGAAATGCGCGTTTGGCTCTGACCTTTGCGTTAATAAAAGCGTATGAACGGATATCGCTCATTTCGCCGGAGTGACCTCACCTATGATAGTTTTGTAAAGTTCTTCCGCCGCATGCGCGACTTGCGATTTCATCCGGTTAAGTGTTTGTTCGGATTCCTCTTTCGCGCTGGCTAATTTTGCCATTTTTTCTTCCTGCGCAGATTTCTCGGCGCGGCCAATGATTTCTTCTGACTCGGAAAGAGCGTTTTGGCGGGTCGATTCGATCAGGTGACGCGCTTCATCTTTCGCCTTTTTCAGGTCGATGTTCGCCCGTTGCTGAGCGGATACGACCTGTTCGCGCGCCTTTTTTTCTTCTTCAAGTATTTCCTCAATGACCTCTTTCACATCTACCTCTTTTGAATATAAATCGCCCCTTCCGCCGGTTCCCGGCGAGAAAGGAGAAAATTGCATGTACTATTCGTTTGACATCTATTCGTGTTAGATCGGTTCGACCGAACGTCTGTCACAATTCCGGCCAAGACTGAATCTAAACCCCGTTCTTTCAAAAACCCGGAAACCTCCTCGGTTTTTCCGGTAAACAAAACTACTTTCAACTAACAATCGGAATATAAAATCGAACGACGCTAATTTACGTCTATCCGTTTGTGATTATGAAAGGATTTCTTTACATCGACCCACGAGAAGAAGTGTAATTTTCTCCTGTTTGATCAGTCATTTAAAAGTTCGTTATGAAATTTTATCGAATACCTTTTTCATATCGGCAAAGTGGATGACGATACCGATTCGATGCGACAATCCCAGCGAGCGGTATGCCTGTCCCATCGCCAATCCGTAGTCGATCGAGCCGACAGACAAATTCAGTCCCAATCCGATATGCGTCGCACCGAGATCGTCGCGTCCAAACCGCAGACAGATTCTTTCCTTTATTTCCGCCTCGATTCCGGCTCTGAACCGACCGGAAAGCCTCCCGACCTGAAAGTCGGTCTGGTTCTGTTCGCCGTCGATTCCAAGGTCGATGCCGAAAGCCGGTTGAATTCGCACCGGAATTTTCGACATCCGGAAATCGTATGCCGTTCCGATTCGGAGAGTCGGAAGAGTCGTTTCTTTCACGCCGTCGTTCCAGAATAAAAACGTCGTCGTGGCATCGATCAGCGAGGCGCCGATCGTCCAATTCTGTTTGGGACGATAAATACCGGCGACATCCAATCCGATTCCGTAGGCGTTAGCCGTTCCTAAGGATTTGTAAATCTGCTTAAATGTCGCTCCGATCAGAAGTTTTTCGCTTTTCCGTTTGGCGATTGAAATGAGCAAAGCGTTTTCGTTGGCGCCGAACGAACCGATTTTCCCGAAGTTCAATCGCTCGCCGGAATCGAGTTTGCCGTTTCCTTCCGTTCCGTCGGCGTCGGGCGACTGATAATCCGGATCGCCGGGCGAAAGTCCGTCCGTTCCGGCGTCGATCAACGCGCGCCGTGTGTCCGGAATGTCATCGACGCTCAGACGAAAAAATCCCAAACCGTAGGCAAAACCTTTGCGGGCGGAAGTTGCCAAAGAAACCTGATCGAAATTCAGTACGCCGGCAAATTCTTCAGAGTGAATGAACTGCCCGGATGTTTTCGTATTCTCGATCAGCGCCGCCGGATTCCAGTAAACAGCCGAAACCGCATGCGGACAGGAAATCATCGCGCCGCCGAGACTCAATTCGCGAACGCCCATCCCGATTTTCAGAAACTCGCCGGAATATTTCGTGTCCATTCCAAAAAGGTCGGAAATCATCGCCACCTCCAGCAAGCCGACGAAAAAAACCGCCGACAGCCGGCCTGAGTATTGCCGAATCGCTTCTCCCCATTTTGAAATTTGAAATTTGAAATTTGAAATTTTCATTCTCGTCTTAAACGCCGAACTGACGTTTGAGTTCGTCTAATTTCTGTAAAGCTTCCAGCGGCGTCAGGTTATCGACATCCACTTCAGTCAGCGCTTTCCGCAGTTCGCTTTCCTGTACGTCGAAAAGTCCGAGTTGATTCTCGTTTTTCGACACTAATTTCCGGAATTTTTCCCTCTCGCTTGGCAAAGTTCGCTCAGTATCGCTGAGATTTGAGAGGATTTCCTTCGCGCGGAAAATGACTTCGCGCGGAATTCCCGCCATCTGCGCGACGTGAATGCCGTAACTGCGGTCGCAACCGCCCGGAACGATTTTCCGGAGGAAGATGACCCGATCGCCGTATTCTTTGACCGCGACGTTATAATTTTTGATCCGCGGATGGAGCGATTCCAATTCAGTCAATTCGTGGTAATGTGTTGCAAAAAGTGTCTTGGCGGCAACTTTCGGATTTTCATGTAAATATTCCGTCACCGCCCAAGCGATCGACATTCCGTCGTAAGTCGAAGTGCCGCGCCCGATTTCGTCCAAAAGGATCAGTGACTGCGGCGTGGTGTTGTTGAGAATATTCGCCGTCTCGTTCATTTCCATCAGAAAAGTCGATTCGCCCGCGGCGAGATTGTCGCTCGCGCCGACCCGCGTGAAGATTTTATCGACGACGCCGATTCTTGCCGAACCTGCGGGAACAAAACTGCCAATCTGCGCCATTAGAACGATCAGTCCGACTTGCCGCAGATACGTCGATTTCCCCGCCATGTTCGGTCCGGTGACAATCAGAATCTGGTCATTCTGATTGTCGATCGTCAGATCGTTGGCGATGAATTTATCGCCGGGCGGAAGCAAAAATTCGACAACCGGGTGGCGCCCGTCTTTGATCTCTATCGACGAGCCATCGTGAATTTCCGGTCGCGCGTAATGCCGGTTGACGGCGATTTCCGCCAGATTGGAAACGATGTCGAGCGTCGCGATCGCCTCGGCATCTTTTTGAATCGCCGAGACTTCTTTTAAAATTGCGAGTCGGATTTCCTGAAACAGGTCGTACTCGATCTGCGACATCCGTTCTTCGGCGTTGAGCAATTTTTCTTCGTATTCTTTGAGTTCCGGAGTGATGAATCGCTCGTTGTTGACCAGCGTTTGTTTCCGGATGTATGTTTCCGGGATTTTGTTGAGATTCGCTTTTGTGACTTCGATGTAATAGCCGAAAACTTTATTGTAGGCGACTTTGAGCGAAGGAACACCCAGTCGTTCGCGCTCGGTTGCCTGAAGCCGCGCAATCCATTCCTTGCCGTGACGAACCAGATGCCGGTACTCATCGAGTTCCGCCGAAAAACCGTCCTGAATAAAACCGCCTTCTTTGATGGAAAGCGGCACATTTTCATCCAGAATCGCGTGTTCGATCAGTTCGGTGACCGACGACAGCGGATTCAGGTTTTGCGCCATTGATTCAAATGACGTTTGTCCCGAAACGAGGTCAAGGATGTCCGGTATCAATTCCAGCGTCGATCGGAGCGCATTCAATTCCCGCGCCGACGAGCGGTTGGCGCTCAGTTTGGACATCAATCGCTCGATGTCGCCCGCTTTGGAAAGCAAATCTCTGAGCCGATCGCATTTGTCGGAATTTTCCACGAAAAACTGGATCCAGTCCAACCGTCGGTTGATCTCTTCAATATTCCTCAGCGGTCTTCTCAGCCAATGATGAAAAAGTCTGCTTCCCATCGACGTTTTGGTTTGGTCGAGCGTTTCGATGAGCGAACCGCGTCTCCCGGAATTTTGCATCGTCTGGAAAATTTCAAGATTCCGTTGGGTGAAATCATCGACCAGCAGAACGTCATTGTCATTTTGCAGATGGATGCCGGTGACGTGATCGAGATTGTTCTGATAATTTTGTTTCAGATATTGAATCACAGAACCTGCCGCGGAGACGCCAATGGTTGCCGATTGACAGCCGAAGCCTTTGAGCGACGGCGTTTGAAAATGCCCGATGAGCGCCTGAAACGCCGTGTCGTACCCGTAAATCCAATCTTCGACGGGCGTAATTCTCAGCGTGATAGCCGAGAACAGGTTTTTAATTTCTTTTTCGAGAGATTCCGGGCAGATAATTTCCGACGGTTGGATTGCGAGAACCGATTCCTTCAGATGCGACGTCGGAATTTCGCTCAGGAAAAACTCGCCGGTTGAAATGTCGATCGCAGAAATGCCGGCGTTTTTTTCATCGAAAATCACCGAAAGCAGATAATTATTTTTTCCTTTTTCCAGAAACCGGTCGGACAGAGCGGTTCCGGGCGTCACGACTTCGATGACTTCGCGCTTGACGACGCCTTTGGCGAGTTTCGGGTCTTCCACCTGCTCGCAGATGGCGACTTTCAAACCGGCTTTCAGGAGCTTGTGCATATACGATTCAAGCGCGTGATGTGGAAATCCTGCTAACGGAACCGATGACGCTTTACCGTTCGCCCGTTTTGTCAGCGTAATGTTCAGGATTTTCGCCGCGGTCTTGGCGTCCTCCTTGAACGTTTCGTAGAAATCGCCCATCCGGAAAAGCACCAGCGCGTCGGGATATGTCGCTTTTACCGTCGCATATTGCCGCATGACAGGCGTCAGCCCGTCGTGATGTAATTCTTTCTTTGTCATCGCTTCGTCAACTCGGGACAAATATAACCATTAACAGAGAGAAATTGAAAGTTGAAAGTTGAAAATTGGAGATTTGAGATTGAAAATTGAAATCTGTTCACTCATGCGACATTTTGAAATTTTAAAATTTCAAATTACAATCTCCAATTTCCAACGAAAAAGGGCGATGAATCACCGCCCTTTTGTAGTTATTTCAATATTGAGATTTACAGCGATTCCGCCATCTTTTTGTATCTCAGATAGCGAGACTGAACCTCTTTCGCCAGACTTTCTCTGAGTTTGACGGCTTCTTCCGGGAAGGATTTCTTCAACGTGGCGTAGCGAACTTCACCGTCTAAGAATTCCATCAACTTCCCATTCGGTTCCTTGCTTTCCAGAATGAACGGATTCTTGCCTTCGGCTTCGAGCAGAGGATTGTACCGATAGAGCGGCCAATATCCGCATTCCACGGCAAGTTTCTCTTCCTGCTGGGAAAACATTCCCTTATAGATTCCGTGATTGATGCACGGCGAATAGGCGATGATTATTGATGCGCCCGGATATTTCTCCGCTTCAAGCGTGGCTTTGAGGAACTGATTCTGATTCGCGCCCATCGCGACGGAAGCGACATAGACGTTCCGATAAGCCATCACCATCATGCCGAGGTCTTTCTTCGCGGTCTTTTTACCGGAATAGGCAAACTTGGCGACCGAGCCGGTCGGCGTCGATTTCGACGATTGTCCGCCGGTGTTGGAATAGACTTCCGTATCCAACACGAGAACGTTTACGTCGTGCCCCATCGCGAGAACGTGGTCTAATCCGCCATAGCCGATGTCGTATGCCCAGCCGTCGCCACCGATGATCCAGATCGACTTCTTGGTGTACAGATCGCGCATTGTCCAAATCTGTTCGAGAACCGGATTGCCCGCTGTGTTGCCCTTCAGCAGATTTTTAATTTTGTCGCCTGCTTCGCGTGAGAGTTCGGCGTCGAACATTCCGCTGAGCCATGCTTTGAAGGCTTCCGCAAGTTCGCCCGAAGTTTCATTCAATGCTTTTTTCACCAAATCCGCCAGCATATCGCGGCGCTGAAGCGTGGCGAGTCCCATTCCGAAGCCGTATTCGGCGTTGTCTTCAAACAGCGAATTCGCCCAGGCTGGTCCGTGTCCTTTTTCATTAACCGAATAAGGACAAACCGGCGCCGAGCCGCTGTAAATAGACGAACAACCGGTGGCGTTGGCGCAGATCATGCGATCGCCGAACAACTGCGTGACGACCTTCAGATAAGGTGTTTCGCCGCATCCGCCGCACGCGCCGGAGAATTCGAATAACGGTTGCTGGAACTGGCTTCCCTTGACGGTTTCTTTCTTCATTACCTGCGATTTTACCGGAACCATCTCGAAAAATTCCCAGTTGGTTTTTTGTCCGAGTTCCTCTTCCAGCGGTTTCATGACCAGCGCTTTTTCTTTCGCCGGGCAAACATCGGCGCAGTTGCCGCAACCGGTGCAGTCAAGAACCGAAACCTGCATGCGGTATTCATAGCCTTCCAGTCCTTTTCCGATCGGTTTGACGGTCTCAAAAGACTTCGGTGCGCGCGCCTTCTCTTCCGGCGTCACCAATGCGGGACGAATAACGGCATGCGGACAAACGAACGAACACTGATTGCACTGAATGCAGTTTTCCTTGATCCAATGCGGAACGTCGATCGCGATTCCACGTTTCTCGTATTTGGATGTCCCCGTCGGGTAAATTCCGGCAAGCGGCATGGCGCTGACCGGCAGTTTGTCGCCCTGCTGAGCATTCATCGGTCTCATTACTTTGCCGACGAATTCGGGTTCGTTTTTCGCAACCGGCTTTTCATCGACAAGATTTGCCCATTCTGCCGGTACTTTCACTTCGTGAATGGCGGCGCGTGTTTCATCGACGCACTTCCAGTTCATGGCGACGATTTTTTCGCCTTTGGAGCCATATATCTTCTTGATAGCATTCTTCAAATGGGTAATCGCCTCATCAACCGGCAATACCTTCGACAGCACAAAGAAAACCGTCTGCATGATCATGTTGATTCTGCCGCCAAGGCCGATTTCCGTAGCGATTTTTACAGCATCGATCGTGTAGAATTTGAGTTTCTTCTGTGCAATTGTCCGACGCAAAGAGGTTGGCAGGAACTGATCGAGTTCGGCATCCGACCACGGCGCATTCAGAACGAACGTGCCGCCGGTTTTGATCGATTCCAGCAAATCATAGTCGTTCACATAGCTCGATTTGTGGCAGGCGACGTAATCGGCGTGATTGATCCGGTAAGATGAATGGATCGGGCTCTTGCCAAATCGTAAATATGAAAGTGTCAGGCCGCCGGACTTCTTCGAGTCGTAAGCGAAATAGCCTTGCGCATATTGGTCGGTGTTATCGCCAATAATTTTGATCGCTTGTTTGTTGGCGCCGACGGTGCCGTCCGACCCGAATCCCCAGAAAATTGTTTGAATCGTGCCTTGGGGAACGGTGTCGATCTTCTCTTCGACCGGAAGCGACGTAAACGTCACGTCGTCTTCGATACCGACGGTGAAATGATTCTTCGGTTCATCGAGTTTAAGATTGTCAAAGACGGCTTTTGCCATCGACGGATCGAACTCTTTTTGACCCATTCCGTATCTTCCGCCGACGACCAGACGATCGTCTTTTTTATTCTGCAAAATCGAGCAGACATCGAGATACAGCGGTTCGCCAAATGCGCCGCTTTCTTTTGTTCGGTCTAGGACGGCGATTCTCTTGGCGCTCTTCGGAAGGGCTTTCAGGAAATGTTCCGCTGAGAACGGACGATAGAGACGAACTTTCAGGATGCCAACCTTTTCACCGTTCGCCATCAAATAATCAACGGTTTCGGCAGCGGCGTCCGCTCCGGAACCCATGAGAATGATCACGCGTTCGGCTGACGCATGTCCGTAATAATCGAACAACTGGTATTCGCGCCCGATAACTTTTGCGACTTTTTTCATGACATCATCAACAATTTTCGGAACAGCGTTGTAATGCGAATTCGAGGCTTCCTGCTCCTGAAAATTCACGTCGGGATTCTGAGCCGTTCCGCGCAGTTGCGGATGTTCGGGATTCATGCAACGCGCACGGAATTTTTCAATGTCGCCAAAATCGACCAAAGATTTGATCGTTTCATAGTCGATCTCTTCGATTTTCTGAATTTCGTGACTCGTCCGGAATCCGTCGAAGAAATGAACAAACGGTATGCTTGACTTCAGAGCGGCGAGATGCGTGATCAACGCCAAATCCATGCACTCCTGAACCGTGCAGGACGCCAACAAACCGAAACCTGTCGTGCGGACCGTCATCACATCGGATTGATCGCCGTAAATCGACAATGCCTGTCCGGCAAGCGCGCGCGCGGAAACGTGAAAAACGCCCGGCATCAGTTCGCCTGCAATTTTGAACATGTTCGGTATCATCAGTAAAAGTCCCTGAGAAGCCGTAAACGTCGTCGTCAAAGCTCCGGCGGAAAGCGAACCGTGAACGGCGCCAGCCGCTCCGGCTTCACTTTGCATTTCCACAACCTTTAATGTCTGATCGAAAATATTTTTACGTCCCTGCGCAGACCATTCATCCGCCAATTCGCCCATCACGGACGAAGGCGTTATCGGGTAGATTGCCGCTACTTCGCTCAACGCATAAGCAACATGCGCCGCGGCAGTATTTCCATCCATACTCTTCATTTTCTTACCCATGTCTGATCTCCATTTATAATTTTTTATGTTGAAAAAATAAGCATTCGTCTAACGTGGATTTCCACCTTTTAGAATTGCTCGCTCTTTGGGCTCTCTATGAGAAATTCCGCGCGAAAGTTACGATACATTTGCCGATAAATGCAACCTTCGTTCTATGTTGGATTAGGTTAGATTGGGTTTGATTAGGTTGAGTTGGTTGATAAGACCGGTTAGCCATTCCCGAAATGGAACATGTCATCCGAAATCCGAAACCTTCAGCAGTCAATGTTTAACTTTTCAATATCTCCCGTCATTCGTAAAAAACAAAAAAACGGGGCATACACCCCGCTTTCTGACAATCTTTGTAAAACGAACTTAATGGTTGTTATCACTGGTCATGATAAAGATCGATTTACCGTCGAAACTCTTGTACTGCGGACGCAGACGGTCCGGACAGTAGTATTGTTCGACGTCAACCGTCTTCTTAAAACTGGTGACGATATCCAGCGGAACGTTTCCGTAAATTCCGTTTTTGAAATTGACGAGTAAACCGGATCTTTTCTTGAGAATCAGATCGAGGGCAAGATTTCCGTAAACCATCGGAACGATCGAATCCAGCGCATCCGGATCACCGCACCGTACCAAATAGCCGAGTTTCTGACTGATGGATTCGATTTTTTTGCCTTTGTTGTACTTTGGAGATAAATCTTTCAATTTTTGTGCAACGACTTCGCCGATCCCGCCGAGTTTCTTGTGTCCGTATGCATCCTTATCGTCCGACTGAAAAACCATCTGATCCTGATCGGCGATCATGGCGCCTTCCGAAACCAGCACGACCGAATAATGACTGGGATTCGTGACCCGGTCTGCAACCATAAGTTCGGTCAGTCGTTCCATAGAAAATTTATATTCCGGAATGACGCAACGGTTAGCGGCGCCGGCCATGGTCGGCACAAGCGCCGAGAATCCGGCGTATCGCCCGAAGACTTCAATGACTAAAAACCGTTCATGCGAACCGGCGGATGTTCTGAGAGCGTGCGTCATTTCCAGCGTCCGCGTAATACAGGTGCTGAAGCCGATGCAATAATCCGTTCCGGGCACATCGTTGTCCATCGTTTTCGGAATGCCGACGACCTTGAAACCGGTTTTGTGAAGCGTCACGCCATAACTGAGCGTGTCATCTCCGCCGATCGGAATCAGATAATCGAGTCCCAGAAAATCCAGGTTTTTCAGGACATCGGGAGTCAAATCGTTGATCTTGTCGGTATATTTATCTTTGAGATGTTCGGGAACGACATCTTTCGCCACGTGGCTGGGACGAGTTCTCGACGAGTGTAAAAACGTGCCGCCGGTGCGACCGATTTTATTGACGATATTTTCGTCCAATTTTAAAAAGTTTGCGCTGTTGTCGGCGTCTTTGTCGGGAATCATATCGATCAATCCAGCCCAACCCCGACGAATGCCAACGACTTCAAAACCTTCGTGAATAGCTCTTAGTGTAACGGCGCGAATGGCAGGATTCAACCCCGGCACATCGCCGCCCCCAGTCAAAATTCCAATTCTCATTTCAGTTACTCCTTACTTCAGTTACAAACGCGCAAAATTACTAATCTGAAAGTAAACTATCAATCCAAAAGTCTCCCCGATATAAAAAACCTTTTGCATTTTTTAATAATTAACATTAAGATTATTTCAAATGTGAATGTCGGATAACCGCAGTGAAGCTGTAAAACTATTGACCTTGTACCGATGAATCGATTTCTTCATCATCTTTTAAGGAGGAGAAATATGAAAACCACAACTGAATTTCTTGGGAAAATCTTATGGATCGATGCCTTGCTTCTGACTATCCTCTTGGCGAACGAATCGGTAAAACAGTTTGCTGGTGGAAAAATGCTGGGAAAAAGCGCCAGCACCAGCGATGTCTGGATGGATTGCAACCGGATGAATGGCGTCTTCCGGAATAACGGCACATGGTTCTATGATAACGTATTGGGAGATTGGGGATTGGAATGGCCGAAAGGTTCCGGGCTCAGCCCGATATTCGCGGCCGGCCAATTCCTCTGCGCCGAAATCGACGGCGAAGTCCGTGTCGCTGGCACCCAACACTCCGCGACCGAATATCAACCCGGCATGATTCTCTCGCCTGACCATCCCGATGATCCGACCGATTCAAAGTACAAATGGTACGAATTGCGAAGCGACAGAACTGGCGACTGGACAAATTGGCCATCTGCCACACAGGGCGCGCCGTTGGACGAAGACGGTTATCCGCTGTTGATCGGCGACCAGACGATTTTCAGCGTTTGGAACGATCTGGCTGAACATAAGACATATAGGAGCCAACCGCTCAATGCTGAAGTCCGTCAGATGGCGTGGGCTTTTGACCGTACCGATGCTTTTGGTGACATGGTCTTTCTGAAGTGGACTATCGTGAACAAAAGCGGGAAGACTTGGGAAGACGCCCACTTCGCCATCTGGTCTGACCCCGATGTCGGAAACGCTGGAGACGATTTAGCCGGTTGCGATACGATATTAGATATCGGATTCTGCTATAACAAGACTAATACTGACCAAAATTATGGTGAGGCGCCTCCTGCTGTTGGTTTTAAATTTTTACAGGGACCGATTCCGTCGATTGGAGATACTACTACTTTTCCCGATGGAACAGTCATTTACGATAAAAAAACTTTAGGGATGACCGCATTCGTCAAACCTAAAAAAAGTGATTCATTTGATGGAAGTCCTCATTCTGCACAAGATATTTATAATTTTTTCCATGGCAAATGGCGCAACGGATACAACATAACCGAAGGCGGAAATGGAATAGACCAGAACAATCCGCCAACCGATTTTATGTTTACCGGTGATCCGGAGTTTGGTACCGGTTGGTTGGATCCCGAAAATATGGATTGCCGTTTTTTTATGATAACCGGCCCGTTCACAATGGAACCGTGGAGTGATACTGACGGCGATAATATTCCCGAGTTCGGCGAGCCGGGCGTTCAGGAAATTGTCGCCTGTGCTCTCATAGCACGTGGACTTAACAACTTGAACAGTGTCACTAAACTCAAGCAAATCAGTCATCTTGTACAGTTGGCTTATAATCGCAATTATCAACTGGCTGTTCCGCCTAAATCTCCTAATGTGACCGTCAGTGAATTACCCAATGAAATTCTTCTCAGTTGGGACGGAAAATCAGAGTACAATTCTGATGGAAGCCCATATGAATCGACCGACCCGCTTATAGCAATGATATTTGGGGATACAGTTATCACAAGCGGCTACGTTACACGTGTCGTTGATGACTCAACCTACAATTTTCATCAATATGTCCTCTACCAATATTCAGATGAAACTGGCAATGATCCGGTCGAAGTGGATACTTGGAATGTTGACAGGAAATATGGTTATACTACTCATAATGGAGCGCGCTTCTTTAGGATACGAGACAACAAAAATCCCAAAGTGGGAACCATCGGCGACCGATTAGTTAACGGAAAAACCTATTATTTTGGTCTCGTTGCCGAAGGTTACCTTAAAGATGGCAATCCGGAAGTGATCGCCAGCCGACCGACCATCGTATGTGTCACGCCACGATTTTCCACAGGCGTCAGGTACGAGTCCTCTTTCAACGATACTTTGGAAGTCACACATCTCGTCACGGAAACCGGCAAGCCGATCGGCGATGGCAAGACAACTGTCTGGGTAGTCGATCCCTCGCGTACGACCGGATTGGATTACACGGTCTCTTTTAATCCAGATCAGACATGGAACCTGACAACCTCCGGCGGCGACACCGTACTCGCAAATCAGACAAACCAAACCGGAAACAACGATTACAACGTTACTGATGGTTTGTTGGTTAAGGTTCAGGGACCGGATCCAGGTGTCAACTTAGGTACTCCAGGAGCGTTTGGTGATATGACTGGTTTTAACGGATTCGGAATATCCGGAGGTCAAAGATGGGTCAGCTGGCCAGTGAATTCAGGTCTGGAAACTATGGGTGGCTCGTTCGGTAATGGCTCCTCATTCTTCGGTAGCAATATGGAAATCACGGACTATGTCGATATTGAGATTCGTTTTGCCGGAATTGACTCGTGGCCTCAACCGGATTCCTCTTCAGTCGCACTTATGGCTGCTTCTAAAGCTCAACATCCAGATCGCTGGTCGAAAGCCGTCGTTTACACACGACCGGATTACGATGTGCAAAACCAATTAGCAGATGTTCCGTTTGTCGTTTGGGATACAGAGAACAATCGGCAGTTAAAAGTTGCCATCTGCGAGGAAACGCGACCAGAATATGGCAACAATAATTTTATCTGGGACATGGGCTGGACGGGGAAAGCATTCTCAACTTATGGCGGTCGGGAATATGTTTTCATACTGAATGAAACTTACGATGGCCAGTATACCGACTACATCAACGGACTAAAAGACGGGTTAGGAATCAAAGCGGGGGCGATTCCTGCGCCGGTTATGTATGCCGCTTGGTGGGGACAGAGAGGCACAATTCGTCCTTTCTTACAGGATGCTTTCGAGTTTCAAATCTATGCCAGTAATCCCAACACACTGTATGACTTGTTTACATTCAAAGCGCCAGCGGCGGCCGTACCTACGACTGAATTTCTAAAAAAAGACCTAAAGAAGATCAACGTCGTCCCGAATCCTTATTACGGATATAGTTCCGAGGATATAAATAGTTACGATTACCGCATTCGATTTACTTATTTACCGGAAAAATGCACAATAAAAATATTCAATATCGCCGGAACTATGGTTCGCAAATTGGAAAAGAATGATCCGACGACGCCATTTCTCGATTGGGATTTGTTGAACTTCGGAGGAATGGCAGTTTCGAGCGGAGTTTACGTTTATCACGTCGATGCACCGGGAATCGGTGAAAAAGTCGGTAAACTCGCTGTCTTTATCCCATACCTGAAGTGAAAACGAATTCCGACTGATAGTTCCTTATCGGATTCTGATTGTGCGTATTATCCGCGTTCAGTTGCGGCAATTACTCGCTTAGCAAAATCGCGACGGCGATCGAGTTCAGTTTTTCTTCCGGTTTGTCCGAGCGCGAAAGCAGGATGATCGGCACCTTCGCACCGATGACTACGCCGCCGACTTTTGCGTTGACGAGCAACATCAGTGCCTTGATCAGTGCGTTCCCGCACGTCAGATTCGGCACTAAGAAAATATCCGTCTCTCCCGCGACTTTACTGACTAAGCCCTTTTTCTCGGCGGCATTCCGCGACAGCGCGACATCCATGGCAATCGGTCCTTCGACGATTGCGCCGCCGAATTCACCCGCTTCGCCTAATTTTTGAAGTTCGGCCGCATCGACGGTTTCGGGAATCTTCGGATTGACATTTTCGATTGGACAAATGATCGATGCGTTCGGTCTTGGATTTTCCAATCGCTCCGCCACACCAATGACGTTTTTCAAAATCGCTTTCTTCGTTTCCAGGTCAGGCTGGATATTCAGTCCGCCGTCCGTCAATAAAATAAGTCGCGGATACGCAGACGCCTCGGCAATTGTCACGTGACTCAGTACATCACCTTTCCGCAGACCGGTTTCTTTGTTCAAAACAGCCTTCATGAGAATCGGCGTCGAAACGTGCCCTTTCATCAGGATTTCGGCTTTACCTTCCCGAACTAATGCGACGGCGCGGGCGGCGACTTCCTCGTCACCTTCAACGTGTACGATATTATCATCCTTAACCGCATAGCCAATCTGTTTGGCGATCGTCTTAATTTTGTCCGCGTTGCCGACCAACAAAGCGTTTGCAATTCCGCGTTCATCAACCTCTTTGATGGCGCTCAGCACGCTGAAATCGTCCGCCATTGCCACCGATATTGTCTTTTTCCGGCTGAGATTTTCGACCGCCCGAAATATTTCTTCAAATGTTTTGATCATCGTCTCTCCAAAATTTTACTTTTCCTGTTCGTAGGTTTGAATTTCCTGAATTCCATCGATGGCTCGGAATCCGCCAGCCGCCATCGCTTCCAATTCGTTTTCGCCGGGATAGATGGAAATCTCTGCTATAAAACCGACCCGTTCCCGAATCATCTCAATAATATTTTCCGATCTTGCCATGCCGCCGGTGATGATGATCCGGTCAAGTTTTCCTTTTAAAACCGTCGCCATCGCGCCGATTTCTTTCGAGATTTGGTAGATCATCGCCGAAAAAATCAGTCGGGCGTAATCATCGCCTTTTTCGATTCGGCTCATAACTTCCCGTACATCGTTCGTTCCGAGATAGGCTTTCAATCCGCCGTTTTTGGTGAATTTTGTGTACAATTCTTTCATCGTGTATTTTCCGGAAGTCGCCAGCCGAAGTAGTTGTTCCAGCGGCAGGGAGCCGGTTCGTTCCGGCGAGAACGGTCCCATTCCCAGCAAACCGTCGTTGCAGTCAACGATTTTGCCGTGATCGATCGCCGCAACCGTAATTCCGCCGCCCAGATGCGTGACGACGAAATTGGATTCGCCAATAGGTTTTCCGAGTTTTTCAGATTCTTTCCGAACACAAGCGTTGACGTTCAGCGCATGAAGACGACTCCGGCGGATGATCTCCGGCGTTCCGGAAATCCGCGCTTCCGGAGTGAACTCATCAACGGTCACCGGATCGACGACATACGCCGGAACGTGGTATTCTTTGGCAACTCCGTCAGCAATTGAAGCGCCGAGATTGCTCGCATGAATGGCATATTTACAGTTGATTGCATCGTCCATCATTCCGGCGTTTACCCGGTAAATTCCGCCTTTCAGCGGACGAAGTAATCCACCTCTACCAACGACCGCAACCAGCGAGTGATTGTTCAGCCATTTCTTGAAAGTCCGGTTAACAATCTCGATGCGGAGCGGCAGTTGCTCCTGAATATTTGGCATATTGCTGATGGCAGTTCCTGTGTGGTCGATATTTTCGACGAAAACGGAACCGTCTCGGTCAAAGAGCGCCAACTTGGTAGAGGTCGAACCGGGATTGATGACTAAAACGGCTTCCTTCTTCATCGTCAGGTTCCTTTTTGAATGGATTTCGGGCAAACGTTCGACTCTGGTTATGATTCAACCAATTTCCAAGTTGGTAGTTTTACAAAATCAATGCCAGAGAACCCTATCACATTTTCCCGTCGGAGCCATAGCCGCATTGTGACAGGCGTCCAATCAGTTTCTTAGAAATGAAAGAGCAATTTTCTTAAAAAGTTGAAAGATGAAAGTTGGAGATTGTAGGTTGAAAGCTGAGGAAACGGGATTGAGACAATGGCGGTTCATTCGCGCATTTCAAATTGAAGATGTCAAATTGCAAATCTCAAATTTTTCCACTGTCGTAGGACTGTCGCACTGCCCAATGACAATACAGGTTAAAGGTTTCGGGTCTTGGGTCAATGACAGGACTGATGACCAATGCCGAATGACAAATGACCAGCGACTGTCCCGCAATGTTCAATTTTCAACTTCCAATTTTCAACTTGCACTTTTTCCCCACTGAATTCTCCTTTGGCTTTTCATCGTCGGTTAACTAAATTCTTGCGCTAATGAATAAGAACGTATATTTCATTTCTGATGTTCACCTCCGGCTGACGGAGTCTGCTTCTGAAGCGATCAAAGAGCAGCGGCTGTTCGGTTTATTCGACGAGGTCAAGCGCCAAAGCGCTTCGCTCTGGATTGTCGGTGACCTGTTCGACTTTTGGTTCGAGTACAAATACGTCATTCCGCGCCGATACTTTTCGGTGTTACGAAAACTGCAGGAATTGACCGAATCGGGTTGTGAGGTGCATATTCTCGGTGGAAATCACGATTATTGGCTGGGCAGTTTCATTTCGGATGAAATCGGATTGAAGATTCATCCAAGCCCCATCGGTTTTTCCATCGGCGGCAAGTCATTTTTCATCACGCATGCCGACGGAATTATCAAAAAAGACCGCTGGTACAGGGCAATGCGATGGATTTTCCGACATCCGGTGACAATCGCCCTGTTCCGGACAATTCATCCGCGGCTGGCGTTTGCGCTGGCGGCGAAAATCTCCGGGAAAAGCCGACACTCCTCCACGCGCGACGCCGAAACCGAAGCGCAGGAACGCGCCGAGATGCTGGCTTACGGTCAGGCGCGTCTGAAAGACTCTTACGACTTTGTAATCACCGGTCATTTTCATTTTCCGACCGTCTATTCGGAAGGTGAAAAAAAGATCATCAATCTCGGCGATTGGATGAAATATTTTACATTCGGGCTCTTTGACGGTCAGGATTTCCGACTTTGTTACTGGAAATGCGAAGATTCTCAACCGATAAATTAACGGAATGAAAAATTTTTGCTTGACATATCGGAGCGAAAATTCTAATATCAAGCGGACAAATGGAAAAGAAACAAATATGAAAACATTGATCAGAACCAGCCTTATCGCTTTCGCTCTCGTTTTTGCCGCATGCAGTTCTAAGGTCGCGACGATCACGACCAAAGACGTCGAACAGCTACGCGTCGATTATAACAAAGGCAAGATTCAGACGATGGACGATCTGATTGCCATTTATAAAGATCCGACGCAACCGATCGAGACACGCATCGCCGCTATGCAGGCGCTCGCGCAGACACGGCATCCGGATGCTCTGAAAATCCTGCACGACTTCATGGATCAGAGCGTCGGTCTGAATTACGCGCTCTTGACGGCAACATCCAACGTGCTTATCGAGAACCCCACGCCGAAAAACGTGAAGTCAATGGTCAACGGCATCGTTCAGGCGCAAAAACGGTACAGTGAATTCCGCACCAACGTCTTCAGTAAACTCGAAACGGCAAAAGCCGAGATCAAAGTCGAGCAGATTTTGAATCTGTATTCGGCGGAAAAGGAGAATTATACGATGATGCAGGAATCGTTGACGAAAGTCATGGGATCGCTCGGCGACGATAAAGTCGTCCCGATTCTCATCGCCATCGCCAAGGATAACAGCGTCAAAATTTCCATCCGTTCTCTCGCGCTCGAGTTACTCGGCAAAAAAACGCATCCGTTAGTCACACAAGCATTCATTGAAATGCTGGGCGATCCGGAAACGCAGTTGCAGGTTCGCGACTTCGCATTCAAAACGGTCGCCGACGTCAAAGAGTCGCGCGTCCTGCTGGCGCTTCTTGAAACATTCAACAAAAGCCGCGAAGAATACCTGACGTTGCTGGAAGCGCTGATGAAAGCGCTTGGCGATTACAGCGATCCGGCCGTCGTTCCGACGCTGATCGAAATCGCCAAGGATACCGAGTTTCCTCTCACGATCCGGAAAGATGCGCTCATCGCGCTGATCAAGTTCAAAGATCCGGAGGTTTTCGACAAACTTTTGCCGATGTTCGAGAATCCGGCCAATTTCGTGCTTTTCGATCAAATGACAACGATGGCGACGCAGATCGGCGGCCCCGGTCCGCTCAACAAACTTCGGCTGACCACACTGAAGGCCCAACAAAACGCTATGGTGACGCAATGAGAACCAATCGAATCCTGACCGTTGCATTTTTGCTGCTCTTTTCCGGGACAAATCAACTGCTTTTTTCGCAGTCCATGTCCAAGAGCGCGCTTCAGAAAAAGTTTTTTGAAACCGATATGACAATCGACCAGTTACGGAAAGAATTGGCCGAAATCCGGAAACAGATTCACGAGTTGGAAATCACGGCTTCGGTTCCATCGATTCGCAAGGAAATCAACAAGATGATTCAACTGCCGAAAATGACTCATGAAATTCTGCTCAACAACGGCACGATCGTCAAAGGAAAGATTATTTATGAGGATTTCGACAAGATCGTCGTCCAGACGCAGATCGGCGAATTGACGCTTTCCAAAAAGGAGGTCAAGGTTACCCGCGAAGCCGAGCGTCCAAAGGCAAAATGCGTCGTTGCCGGACCGATCACGGAAGAGGTTCACGACAACTACCGCGTTTACCGCGGACAATTGAAAAACGAAGGCATTCGCCGGGCAGACTTTCCAAAAATCATTTTCTATCTTTATGACGAAAAGACCAGTTTAGTCGCCAAAGATTCCACGATCATTCCCGGAACCTATCATATGTTTCTCAGCGGCGTTCAAACGGACGCGACCATTGAACCCGGTCAGACATTTCCGTTCGAATGCAGTGTCAGCTTTCCCGAAAAAACGCAGATCAGCTATTATATCAAGAAAATTAATTGGGAAGAATTCGATCGGTAGCCTGAAACCGGTTCGTCAAGCCAGCAAATCCTGAATATTCGTCAACGGAATGCTCCGCTCGATCGTCTCAAGGTAACTTTGCGACGCATCGAAAGATTTGCTCGTCGGCAGAGTATCTCAAATCCTTGGCAAGCACAGTCGAAAAATCGTCCATCTGAAATTTGCCGGTAGTCCGAAGAGCGCTTTGCCGGGTTTCGATATATTCCAACGCTTTTTTGTACAGTGCTTTGGGACTCCGTAATTGTTCAGAATGTATCATATTCCCTCCGCAGATTGATTCATACCAATTGAGTTAGAAATCAAACGGGCTGATCGTTTCTTTTGAAAATTTCTCTTTCGTCAAATGTAATCGCTTTCGCTGTTCTCCAAACCAGCGTAAAAACTCTGCCGGTGCGGTTTCTTCTGCAAAGCTTTTTTCCAGACGATCCAATTTTGCAACGAGTTTGTCGATCCGGATCGAGAATTGGTTTTCGTACTGTTCCCGCGAATAGTCCTTATTCAGGGTCGTCTGAAAGAGTTTCCGGATATCGTCATATTTCGGGATAAAACCGATCGGTGTTTCGATGGCTTTATAGTCGCCGTGCACGCGGCCTTCCGCCCAGAAAATCCAAACCTTTTTATCGACTTTGTCATTCAGATATTCACCAGACTGACCTTTTAGAAAATAGTTCGTCGAAAAAACCAGCGGCGTTTTTTTCATCCGACGACCGAACGCCAAATGGTTTTCGATGTATTTTCCCAGCGGAACGACGATGAAATCCAGATTGGCCATTGGCGAGTGCGCGCGTTGTCCTTCTTTACCAAGCGTTGCCGCCGTTGTTTCGGACTCCAATGTCGCGCCAACGAAAACGCCTTGTTCCCAATCGAACGATTGATAAACAGGAACATTTGTGTCGGAATCTCTGCCACCGTAAATGATTGCCGAAACCTCGACGCCCTCTTTCGTGTTGGCGTTTCGGTCGATGTTCTCCAATTCGCTGAGACGCATGGTATAGCGGGCATTCTTGTGCGCCAGCGGAATTTCTTTGCCGACTGCGTCCTTTTTTCCATTGAACCATTCGCCCGAGTGGTTCGATCCGCTTTCCGGCGTCTGGCATCCCATACCCAGCCAATACGGTTTTCCATCGTTGATCAAAATGTTGGAAAAGATGAGTTCGCGCGGCGTCGTCAGACATTTGTAGATCAACGGATCGTCAACGGGATTCACGTCGGCGATAATTCCAAAAATGCCGGATTCGATGTTGACCGCGTGACAGATTCCATCTTCGTTGATTTTCATATAAACGATATCGTCGCCAATGATGGTTTGACCGGGAATCATTGCCGTGCTGGTCTTGCCGCAGGCGCTTGGAAAAGCACCGGTAAAATAAGTCGTCCGGGTTTTGTCTTGCGGATGAATGCCCATTAAAAACATATGTTCGGCAAGCCAGTCTTCATGATTGGCCTGATTGATCGCCAGACGCAAAGCCAGTTTTTTCAGCCCAACGCTATTACCGGCGTACTGGTTGTTGATAGTGAAAACCCGGTTTTTTTCGAGGTCGATATAAATTCTCCGTTTCGAGACGTCCTTTGTGCAACCGCGCTCATCTACTTCGCCAGCCGAGTGAATGAAATGGAAGAATCGGTCGCTTCCTTTCAGCCGTTTGAATTCTTCATAACCGGCGCGATACAGCAGGTCTTCGCTGTGAGCGACGTAAGCCGAATCAGTGATCTGCAGAGCGGGAATCGAGAAGCGCGAATCGAGCGGTCCCAGACAAAAGAACCGCACGAGCATCTCTTTTCCTTTCATGATGCCGTCCATCAATTGCCGAATTTCCGCCAATCCCTCTTCTCGATCGATCGTGTTGATGCGTTTGGAAAGCGTTTGGCCCTTCGGAAGCAGGACACGCGTATGTTCTTTATCTCTTCCCTGATCGTCATACCCGTCGTAATGGATCGTATGTCCGGTCATCGCGATTTTGACTTCTTCCTTGTTATTCTGCGCCAGTTGCCGGACGTAAGCGATGTCTTCCGGCGAATCGGTTATGACCGTCACCTTCGACGGTTTGCACAATGCTGTATATTCTTCGACAATGCGAATGACGTGCGGATTGTTCAACACCGACAATTTTTCCATGGATGACGAATTGATAATTGATGGATTCGATTTCATGTTTCTTTGATTCCTTTGTGTTTTACCTAACTATTTGAGCAGAAATGTTTTTGATGGATTTTCGCGCTTCCGATCGCCCGAAAACGTCGCTCTTTGATTTCTTCTGAGCCATATATGAACTTAAAAAGGTAAAGCATAATAGCCAAACAAATCTTTAGACAATCCGGAATGATCGCACCGTCGACCTTTCTACCTTGTTTCATCAAAATCCGATCGCATATCGTTTCATCTCCTTCCGCGCTATTTGATATTGCGGAAACACACGCGCCAGTTCTGACCAGAATATTACACCGTGATTTTTAACTTTTGTGTGGGTCAGTTCATGAAGGATCACATAGTCGATCAAATGATCAGGCAACCGCATCAGTTGAAGGTTCAGATTGATATGATTCCGGGATGAGCAACTGCCCCAGCGCGTTTTTTGATTTTTCACCCGCAAGCCGGTGTATTGAAAATCGAATTGCCGGGACAACTCATCGACGCGTTTCGGTAAAAACTCACGCGCTTCGATGCCATACGCTTCGAGCATCCCGAACCGAATCGCCTTTTGGACGGATTGATGTCGAACGGCGAGATTGTCCGGATACCGGATTTGGATGAGCCCCGGACGAACATCGATGTCGATTTTTTCATTTATTCGGTGAACGGCGCACAGTTCCAAGGTGTGGTAGCGAGTTTTGATCGGCTGATTTTCGCCGAAAACCGGGACTTCGGGGATTCTGTTTTCGAGCCGCCGCAGGTGATCGATTATCCACAGTCGTTTTGTTTGGACAAATTTTTCAGCGACGGAAAAACTAACGCCGATCGGTAAAACGACGCGGACATTTCGCGGCGGTCTGACGCTGATGCTCAGTCGTTTGGCGCGGAGGCTTCGCCGAAATTCCACTTCTCCAATTTCCGGATAAACGATAGTTCTGGTTTCTCTCATAATCGAAAACGAAAAAGTTCCTACGAAACGTGCATAGTCGGCGAATCTGGTCGGGTCGTTATTTGTGCCGGCTTTTAAAATACCAATAGACCGGCAGGCCGGAGATAATTAGCGCCGCCGCAGTCAGAACGCCGCCCACCGGATAGGCGACGAACGTTCCGTAAATGAGATAAACCTGCGTTCCAATCGCCAGAATCGTCATCGACAGCCAAAGCGGTGAACGAAAAGTTGGATGATAATCGGGCTTTTTTCTCAAAACGAAGATCGCGCAGTAAACCATCGCGTTCTGAAACAGGTACGACAGCGTGAAATAACCGAGCAAATCCTCCAACCCTCCAAAGAACAGCAGAACGATCGCCAGACCTGATTGAAAAAGGATCGAGTAATCCGGAGTCAGGTATTTCGGATGCACATGCCCGAACGGTTTGAAAAAAAGCCCGTCGCGCGCAATGGCATATTCGATGCGCGGTTGAACCATGATCAATGCATTCAGACAACCGATCATGCTAACGAACGCGGCGATTGCCAGAAATGCCGCGGCGATTTTGGCGAAGGCTGGTAAATACAAAAACGGATTGGCAAATTGCCCAACGTTCTGGATGAGCACGTCATACGGCACGAAAACGCTGGTCGCCAGACTGATCAGTACGTAGATGACAGTCACGATTCCAACCGACAGGATCATGCTGAACGGCACGATTTTCTGCGGATTTTTCATCTCGCCCGTCATGTAAAGAACGTTCGTGAATCCGGCGTACGACCAGATGGTTGCGGCGACACCCGCGACTAACAATGTCATGAAGCCAACGTTGGTTTTCCCGGGAAGGATCGGCTTGAGAAACATATTTTCGGAATTGAAATACATGAATCCGAGAATGCAAAGCAGAATTAACGGCGAGATTTTGACGATCGTCAGAAAAATCTGCAATCCGCCGCCCCTTTTAACGCTTCGGTAATGAACATACGTCAGCGCCAGAATCAACACCGAGGCGAACAGTTTGGTATAAATGGTTCCCTGTAACGGCGGCCAAAATACCGAAAGCGCAGAAATGGCGCTCAGCGCGACGATCGTGATCGACGGTGTGTCGCTTGTCCAGAAAACCGTCCAGACATAGAGAAAACCGAGCGCCGGACTGCCCGCTTTTTTCATATAAAGATAACCGAAACCCTCTTCCGGATAGGCGGTCGAAATTTCCGAGAGAATCAGTAATTGCGGCAACCAGATCAGGCCGCCGATGAACCAGGCCAGAACCGCCATCCATGGACTTCCCGCCTCCCGGGCGACGATGGGAAGATTGATGAAAACGCCGGATCCGATGACCGATCCGAGAATCAATGCCATGATATGAGTCAGGTTCAATTCTCTTTTCAGTTCACTCACCGGATGCTCTATCCTATCGGAAATTCATATCGTTATATCTCGCAATGCCCGGCGATTTTATTCGCTGACCGTCTTCCAACCGACTTTGGAAAGGTACAGGTAAATGGCAACAGCGGCAATGGTAGCAATTGCAAGGTAAACGGCCGCCATGACATAATCGGCAAAAATCAATTTCCCGAATCCGAACAGCGTCGAATAAATCAGGACGATCCCGCACATCCACGCAACGAATGCTTTACCGAAACCGGTATCGCTCTTTACGCCCGGCAATTGTTTGGAGATCGGCTTCCAGCCGATTCCGCCTGGATGCGTTTTCCGATAGAATTTCAACAAAACTTCGGTATCGACCGGTTTGGTCAGATAAGTCACGACCAGCCAAACGATCGTCGTCCCGGCGACGATCGGATAGAGCGTCATCGGCGATTGCATACCGTAGCCGTATTTGGCGATGGGATAGATGATAAGCGGAGCGATCATCGCGGAAATTTCCGACCACGCGTTGATGCGCCACCAGAACCAGCGAAAGATCAGAACTGCGCCCATTCCCGCGCTGGCGTTGATAATAAATTCCCACGCCCCGGAAATCGTCGTCAACAGGCGCGTCACCCACAGCGAAAAGACGACCATTAACAACATGGAAATTCTGGAAACGAGGATATAATGTTTTTCATCACCGTTGCGTTTAATGAATCGCCGGTAAAAATCATTGATGATGTACGACGTTCCCCAGTTCAACTGAGAGGCGATCGTCGACATGTAAGCGGCAAGGAACACGGCGATTAGAAGGCCGAGCAAGCCAGTCGGCAGAAATTTCATCATCAGTTTCGGATACATGACGCCCGGATCGACTGTATTTTCATATTTCTCGTAAAATTCTTTGAATTCAGTTGTTTGATAAACGGGATTGTCGGTTTTGAGCAATGGTTGATCGTTGTAGGCAGTCACAACCTGTACGTACATCGCGGGGTTTTCCGTCTCCAAAGTCGAAGGGTTATCGGCTCTCGGCAGAATCACCAGAGCGGCAAGTGCAATGATGATCCACGGCCACGGACGCAAAGTGTAATGAGCGATCGTGAACCAGAGGGTCGCAAACACGCTGTGTTTTTCGTCCTTGGTTGACATCATCCGTTGGGCAATATAGCCGCCGCCGCCCGGATCGGCGCCCGGATACCAGGTTGACCACCATTGCAAACCGATATGCGCGAAGAATGCACCAACGGAAAGCGCAAGCACGCCGCCGGTAACGCCGTAAAGCGAGACGTTGCCGATTTTCGGGAAGAAACTCATTACTTGCGGAGCGAGTTGTTCTTTCAAATGAGCGGCGCCGCCGATCTCTGGCGCCTGCAAAACTATAATGGCAAAAATGATACAACCGGTCATCGCAAAAAGAAATTGAAAAGCGTCGGTTCTCGCCGTGCCAAGCAATCCCGAAGCCGCCGCATAGATTCCGATGATCCCAGCGATGATTGCGGTCAACATAAAAGGATCGATTCCGGGAACGGTCACGTGAAAAATTTTCTCCATCGCCTTATGTACCCAGGCGAGAACGATTCCATTCATGAATATTCCGAGGTAAAGAGCGCGGAATCCGCGAAGCGCCGCGGCAGGTTTTCCAGAGTATCGCATTTCGGTAAATTCGACATCCGTGACGATCTCAGCCCGACGCCAGAGTTTAGCGAAGAAAAAAACCGTCAGCATGCCGCCGATGGCCAGATTCCACCACAGCCAGTTCCCAGCGATCCCGTTTTTAGCGACGAGTTCAGTAACAGCTAACGGCGTGTCGGCCGCGAATGTCGTGGCAACCATGGCTGTACCGGCGAGCCACCACGGAAGGTTTCTTCCCGATAGAAAAAAATTACTGGTGCTTACGCCGGCTTTTCTTGTAAAGTAAGCCGCGATAGCGAAAACAAGTGCAAAATAAACTCCGATAATGACTATATCGAGCGCATGAATTCCTTGCATAAAAACTCCTTCTTATCCTTGATCTCAAGACATCGGGTGTTAATTTAGAAACAATATGGAAAATGGTAAGGTTTTTTTCTTGTTTGAAATATCCGGAAATGAAAATTCAGTTGATTTTTTTAGAATTATCCTTCATATTCAGGATAAATGGTTTGGTGACGTGAAATTGTCCATTGAATCGATAATGAGAAAGCTTTTATGGTTAAAAACAGCGGTGCCAGATTGAAGGTACAGTTTTGGGGCGTGCGCGGATCGATACCATCGCCTCCGGATTCTGTCGAACTTGAAAGACGTCTTCGTTCCATTCTTAAAATGGTCCATAACAGACAATTCGTTGACGAAGAGTCGATCGAAATTTTCATCGACAACCTGCCAAAAGAACAGCGATATTTCGTCGGCGGCAACACGGCTTGCGTGCATGTACAAATCGCTGATAAGCACCTGATTTTCGATGCGGGATCCGGGATTCGAAAATTGGGCGAATCGTTAATGCACTCCGAATTCAGTGAAGGCAAAGGAACCGCGCATATTTTCATTTCTCACACACATTGGGACCACATCAGCGGATTCCCGTTCTTCCAGCCCGCATACGTTTCAGGCAACCGCGTCCTTCTTTACGGCGTTCACAACGGCCTGGAACAGCGCTTCAACAGTCAGCAGGAAGACGAATATTACCCGGTTTCGCTTTCGGCGATGGGCGCCAACATCGAGTTCGTTCAACTCCGGAAGGATGAGACGATCGATTTGGACGGAGTCAAAATCACAAATAAGATGCTGAATCATCCGGGCGGATCGTTCGGCTACCGCGTCGAATTTAATGGGAGATCGCTCGTCTATGCCACAGATTCCGAATACACCAATATGACGAAGACAAAAATCGATTCGTATCTGCAATTTTTCAAAAATGCCGATGTTGTGATTTTCGACGGACAGTTTACGGAGGATGAGTTGGTTGAAAAGGAAAACTGGGGACATAGCACATTGATTCATGGGATCGATTTTGCTCATGAGGCCAATGTTCGCCATCTGATTCTTTTTCATCACGATCCTTCCTATTCCGATGAAAAATTACACGAAATGATAAAAGAAGGACGGAAATACGTCAAGAAAAACGGATTTAATAAAAAATTGAAAATCTCTCTCGCAATCGAAGGGATCGAGTTGACCATCTAACTCTCTTTCAGATATGATGAACGAAGCGCAGTTAACAAATTGTTCCGACGAATCGCCCGAAACTACATTTTATAAATTTGTTTTTCTTGAAATTCGACGGGAATCTCTATAATTTAGAGTGCATTATTTGAACGGTTTCTTGAATATTCATTGAAGACTGAAAAGGTTCTAAATCGCAATGACCGATTATACTTACTCACTCATCATGTGGACATATCATTTCGGCTTTAAATAAGTCTCCTTATTTGTTTTTTGTCATTTTTCAAACAACTTAACCAACAAAAATAAGGAACTATTTATGAATAAAAATAACGTTTTGATCATTGGCGCCGCGGGAAGAGATTTCCATAATTTTAATACCTATTATCGCGATAACGAATCGGCGAACGTCGTCGCATTTACTGCGGCGCAGATTCCGGACATTTATGGTAGAAAATATCCAGCCGTCCTCGCCGGCAAAATGTACCCGAACGGCATTCCAATTCTATCCGAAGAAGAACTGCCCCGGCTCATCCGGGAATATCATGTTCATGATTGCGTATTTTCATACAGCGACGTCCCGTACATCCGAGTGATGAATATCAGTTCAATCGTCAACGCCGCCGGAGCGAATTTCATTCTTTTGGGACCGGATGCAACGATGCTGAAAAGCGTAAAGCCGGTCATTTCCGTATGCGCGACACGGACAGGATGCGGCAAGAGCCAGACTTCCCGGAAAGTCATCGAAATCCTCATGTCCAAAGGTCTGCGCGTCGTCGCCGTGCGTCATCCGATGCCGTACGGAAATTTAATCGAGCAAAAAGTTCAGCGCTTCGCGACGGTGAAAGACCTTGCCGACCATCGTTGTACCATCGAAGAGATGGAAGAATACGAACCGCATGTGATTCGCGGAAACGTAATCTACGCCGGCGTCGATTATGAGGCGATTTTGCGCGCGGCGGAAAATGATCCGTCCGGTTGCGATGTCATCCTTTGGGACGGCGGAAACAACGATTTTTCATTTTATCGTCCCGATTTGTCCATCACTGTCGCCGATCCACACCGCCCCGGAAACGAACTGCGGTATTACCCGGGCGAGGTCAACCTTCGGATGGCGGACGTCGTCGTCATCAATAAAATTGACACCGCTTCGCCCGAAGGTGTTCAGACGGTTCGCGAAAGCATCGCCGCCGTCAATCCGCGGGCGGTTGTCATCGACGCCGCATCGCCCATTCGCGTCGAGAAACCGGAAATCATCCGCAATAAGCGCGTTTTGGTTGTCGAAGACGGTCCGACTCTGACTCATGGTGAGATGAAAATCGGCGCCGGAACGGTTGCCGCCAAGAAATTTGGCGCCGCCGAACTCGTCGATCCCAGACCTTTTGTAGTCGGAAAATTGGCCGATACGT
>JBAZPZ010000007.1:0-40095 GCA_041645495.1 Fidelibacterota bacterium
GAACTGCAATTCATCATCGAAGCAGAGCCGAAAATTATGTCCGAAGAGGTGATAACGGTTAAAAAGGACGCACAGCGGATGTTATCCCGAAGCTTCGGGATGGTTCGATGATTTTGTGGAAATGACCGTCGAACCGTTTGTCAAATAGTTGACCACCCCCATGATTTTATAGGACGTTCTTTTCAAATAACAAGACATGATTGACCCTTCCGGTACACCGTCCCAGGAAGATAGCCTGATCGGTGTCAGTCGGGCAAGACTAACTAACCTGCCTGTCCCAAAGGTTCAGGACGCAGATAGGTTTTCTCTCGCATTGGTTTAAAAAAACGTGGGGGTGGTCAAAGAATTCATGAAAAGTGTTTGACATTCAGGCGAAATATGTTGAAATTTGACCCGGTTTTTTCATAGGAGATAGAAATGTCGAAAGTTTGCGAAATATGTGGTAAAAAGCCGATGTACGGCAACAATGTTAGTCACGCCAATAATAAAACCAGACGGCGCTGGGACCCGAATTTACAGAAGATCAAGATCGTTGATAACGGAACCGTGAAGTCCGTTAAAGTCTGCACGTCTTGCATCAAAAAAGGCGATTTTCAAAAAGCCTAGTAATTTTTCGCTGTCAGGGATTTAACAAAAGAGCCTCTTGTTTGAGAGGCTCTTTGTTTTATACTGAATGAGTTTGTCGATTAGGCGATTTCGCTCTTTCTCTGGTTTTCCATCCGCTTCCGAATGAATGTCGGAATATCCCGGCGCGGGCTTTTTTCTTCCGCCTTTGGCGCAGGTTCCTTGGCATCGAATAACGTTTCCTGAGTGACCGATTCGAGCGCTCCGTCCAATTCCATGTTCTCGGTCGGCTTCCATTCGCGCGGTCCTTCGATGAGCGTCACCGGTTTTTCCGGAAATTTGATCTGGATCGGTTGAACGGATTTCTGTCCTTTTTCTTTCGCAAAACCGGTCGCGATAACCGTAATGACGATCTCGTCTACCAAATTCTCGTCGATAATCGCTCCGACGATGATGTTAGCGTCCTGTCCGACTTCCTCGGTGATGATCTGGCAGGCTTCGTTGAATTCGGTCAGCGAGAGAGTTTTTCCGGAAGTTACGTTGATCAAAAGACCGGTCGCGCCTTTGATCGTCATATCGTCTAAGAATGGGCATGAGATCGCCTGCTGAGCGGCGAGAATAGCACGTTCGTCGCCTGACGCCATGCCAGTTCCCATGATCGCATCGCCCATATCTTTCATCACGGTTTTAATATCGGCAAAATCCAGATTGATGATGCCGTGTTTATTGATAACGTCTGAAATACCCTTGGTTGCCTGAAGTAGGATGCTGTCAGCGATTTTAAATGCTTCTTCGAGTTGTGTCTTTCTTTCGACAATATCGATAAGTCGATTATTCGGAATGACGATCAGCGTGTCCACGCTGTCTTTCAAAGTTTTGATGCCTTCTTCGGCGTTCCGCATCCGTTTAGTGCCTTCGAATAAAAATGGTTTCGTTACGATTCCGACGGTCAGGCATCCGATTTCCCGCGCGATTTGCGCGACGATTGGCGATGCGCCGGTTCCCGTTCCGCCGCCCATTCCTGCGGTGATAAAGACCATATCGGCGCCGCGAATCGCATTGGTGATCGGCAGACGATCTGCCTCGATCGCCTTTCTGCCGATTTCGGGAATGGCGCCAGTGCCCAGTCCGTGCGTCAATTCTTTCCCGATTTGAATCTTGATCGGGGCGAGATTATTCTCTAAATCCTGGATGTCCGTGTTGATGGCGATGAAGTCAACGCCGGACAATCCCGATTCGATCATGCGGTTGATTGCGTTGCCGCCGCCGCCCCCGATGCCGATTACTTTTAATTTCGCTTTCTGATCCGGAAAATCTGCAAACTCAAACAGCATAAAAACCTCCCAATGATAATTGATTACATAACATTTTCACTCAGATGTCTGACCCAATTCCACGCTTTGGACAACGGATTCCTCGGTGTTCTCCGAAAAGCCGCGTTGTTATTGATGTCGTTAATGGCATATTTTAAAATTCCGACCGCGCATGTAAAAGTCGGATCGCTCAGTTCCTGCGTAAATCCCTGAAATCCTCTCGGATAACCGATGCGCGCCGGCGAGTTGAAAATCGATTCCGCTAATTCTTTTGTTTCGCGAAGCAAAGCACCGCCACCGGTCAAAACCACCGACAGTGTGTTGGAAATCGAGAAGTCGGCCTTTTTCGCTTCCAGAAAAGCCGTACGAATGATCTCATCCATTCTCGGCTCGATATATTCCGCCAGTGTGCAAACCTGAATTTCATGATCGGGCCGTCCCGCCAGTCCGGCAACGGTAAAAAATGCATCTCTGTCTGCTAAACCGACGACGGCATGGCCGTATTCACGTTTGATACTCTCGGCTTTGTCGATGGGAATTCTGAGGAGATAGGCGATGTCGTTCGTCACGTTCATTCCGCCGAGATTCACGACGCCCGTATGATGCACGCCGCCGTTATTGAAAACGATAATGTCCAGCACGCTTGCACCGATGTCGATCAGCACCGTGCCGGTTTCTTTTTCGCTTTCCTCAAGGGCGCTGAACGACGCCGCAAGTGATTGAAGTACAAACGCCTCGACGCTGAGTCCGACGTTTTCGATGCAGTGCGTCAGGTTCGAGGCGATCGTCGTGTTGTACGTCGTGAGATGTACTTTGGCTTCCAGCCGCCGTCCCGAGAGTGCGACGGGGTTTTTAATCTCCTGTTGATTATCGACGATAAAATCCTGCGGCAAGACATGAAGCAGTTGCCGATCAACCGGCAAGGGAACGGCTTTGGTATGATCGACCAATTTCTGGACATCTTCATCATCGATCGGCCGTGCTTCTCCGAGTCCGCCGTGTGAATCGCGCGAGATGGCCATCATTCCTTTGGTATTCATGCTTTGAATATGATCGCCGGATAAACCGATCCAGCACGAGTCGATCGTAACATTAGCCATTTTTTCGGCGCGCGAAACCGAATCCTGAATGGATTCCGTCGCCAGTTCGATGTCGGACACCAATCCCTTTTTGATTCCTTTGGACGGGACTTTTGAATATCCCTTGATGACCGGTTCCTGCCGCTCCTCATCGATTTCGGCGATGAGTGTGCATATTTTGGAGGAGCCGACGTCAATTGCGCTGATCAGTTGATTTTTCAACTTCATGATTTATCCTTGCGATGATCGTTCCTTAGCGATGACCTGTTTTTCCCACCGGAGATCCAAATACTGATAATCCCCGAACCGGCGTAAATTTTTCAGGGTCTGTTGAAAGTGGGCGAGAATGACAAATTTCCGGTCGATGTTTCGTTTGCCGAGCATGATCGGCGTTCCGCCGCTGAGTGAATACAGGATCAACTCGCCGGTCTCTGTTCGGTTAATCTCGGATATTTCGGAAAAAAGTTCAGGCGCGCCGGTAAGCGTCTGATCAAGCAATCTTACGACCTGAACGAGGTCGGGATTGGAAACACGGTAGCCGGAGGAACAGGACAGCGAATCGCTCGGAAAACCGGTAAGAACCGGAAGATTTCCTTTCAATTTATTCCGGGGAACAGGCAGAACGACGCCGTCTTTGTCCAGCAAAATGAGGTTTTTTCCGCTCAAATAACAGAGTGGAAGCCGTTCCTTGATGTAAATTTCCAGCCGATCGGGAAATTGTTTACTGACGACCGCGGCATAAATATATGGAAATCGTTCAAGTCGGCTTTGCACCATTTCCGGACTCAGGGTAAACAAATCCGCGTGCTTTCGAATATCGGCGATTTCCAGCACTTCCTGTCCCGATAAGATGACATTTCCTTTGACGTCGATAGATTGAACGGAGAACAGATTCATATATTCACACCAGGCGATTGCGGTGTAGCCGATACCTGTTCCGAGTAAAAGGATGACAAAGAGCCAGATGAATTTCCGATAGCGCCGATGTGAGGGTTTTTCATCGGCTTGAACGATCGTCCGAATCTGAAGAGGCGCAGGCACCGGTTCGTTTGGTTTGAATATTTCTTCGTTTTCCATTGACATCATTTAAAAAAGACTCAGGGTTCCCATGGAATAATCACAGACCGATTTGGCGTTGCTAACGACGGTGTGAAACGGATAAGACTGAATCCGGCTTCGCATTGAATTCGGATACGGAGCCAGCAGGTTACCCCCCAAAAAGATGAGAACCCTGAATTGTTGTTTGTTTATCTTGTTTTTTCTATCGTTCATTACGTTCAAATTTTTTCGATAATCTTTTTAAAAATTCCGGATGGAACCGGTTGACATCGCCCGCCCCCAGGGAAATGATCATGTCGCCTTTTTGCGCGATGGATTCGACAACTTCCGGCACGCGGGTTTTATCTTCGACATAATAGACAGCCGGATGCCCAAGCCGTACTGCGGCGTCGGCAACGATTTTCCCGGTGATTCCTTCAATCGGTTTTTCGCGCGACGGATAAACATCCAGAATGACGGCGACATCAGCGAGCATCAACGCCGATGCAAAATCTTCATAAAAATCCCGCGTCCGGGTGAAAAGGTGCGGCTGAAAAACGGCGACGATCCGGCGGTTCCAGCCAGTCTTTGCCGCGTTCAGCGTTGCGCGGATTTCCGTCGGATGGTGTCCGTAATCGTCAACAAGCATAAAAAAATCGTTCTCTTCGACAATTTCAAATCGCCGGCGAACGCCCCGGAATTTCGACAAACCGTTGGAAATTGCCTCGAATCCGACGTCGTTTTTCCAGGCCACGCCGATTGCCGCCAGCGCGTTCTTCACGTTATGAATGCCGGGAACGAACAAGCGTATGCGTCCGAAAAGTTTGTTTTGGATGATGACGTCGAAGGAACTTTCACCTTTTCCCATAACGATCCGGTCTGCCCTAATATCTGCATCGGCATCGAGTCCGACTGTCACGGCCGGTTTTTTCAGGTTGGGAAGAATTTTCCGGACGGACTTTTCATCGATGCAGGCGACGATCGAGCCGAAGAACGGCGTCTCGTTTGCAAATTGTGTAAAAGTTTTCTCGATGTCTTCGAGGTTATCGTAGCAATCGAGATGTTCCGCTTCGATCGTCGTGATGACCGTATCCGTCGGGTAAAGTTTGAGAAACGACCGGTCGAATTCGTCCGCTTCCGCGATGATGACGTTGCCTTTTCCGGAGCGCGTCGTGGTTCCGAGCGTTCCGACGATTCCGCCGGCGATGATGATCGGATCCGTTCCGGCTTCGATAAAGATTTGGCCGATCATCGAGGTGGTCGTGGTTTTGCCGTGTGTGCCGCTGATCGCGATGCGCGTCGGCTTGAGTTTGAAAATTTCTCCGAGCATTTCGGCGCGGCGGATCACGGGAATTTTCCGTTCCAGAGCGGCGAGCCTCTCCGGATTGTCAGCCTGAACGGCCGATGAATAAACGACGACATCGCAGTCCGGAACGTTTTCGCGGCGATGTCCGATTGTAGTCGTAATGCCGAGCGATTCGAGGCGGCGCGTGTTTTCCGACGAATTCATGTCGGAACCGGTGACCTCGAAACCCCAGTCCTTCAGCAGTTCGGCGATCCCGCACATACCGATCCCGCCGATGCCGATGAAATGAAATTTTTGTGTTTTTCTAAAGACTGTGTTCAACATAATCCAAAATATCGTCAATGATCAGTTTTGCGGAATCCGGCCGCGCCAGCGAAAGCGCATTTTTTGCCATCTGATTTAGTTTTTCCGCATCTTGTAAAATGGTTTTCAACTGGTCACCGAGTTTAGTCGTGTTCAAGTCGCACTGAAGCACAACGACTGAGGCGCCTGCAGATTCGAGATTTCTGGCGTTCATTTCCTGATGATTTCCCGCCGCAGTCGGCAATGGGATGAGAATGGACGGCTTGCCGTACAGACAGAGTTCCGCCAACGTCAAGGCGCCAGCGCGGGAAACGATGATATCGGCCGCCGAGTAGGCGATGCCCATTTCGTGAATGAACGGCGTAATGTAAACCGGTTGCAGGTGACCGAATTCAGATTTCATTTCCTCATAATCGCTTTGTCCGGTTTGCCAGATGATCTGAAAATCGTTCGCTTCAAGATAATCGGAAATGTGTTCCGCCCAATGCCGGTTAATTGCCCGCGATCCCTGACTTCCGCCGAAAATCAGCAACGTGCGTTTGTTCAGTTGCAATTCAAAAAACCGGATCGCTTGATCTTTTGGTACCTTTTTCAGTGTGCGGCGAAGCGGCGTTCCAAAGTAGCGGGCGCCTTCGAGCCGATTTACCGTTTCCTCGAAAGAAACGTAAATTCGCCGGGCATGTTTGGACAACATCTGGGTGGTCGCCCCGGGATACACATTTTGCTCGTGAATGAAAATTGGAATTTTCATCCATGAGGCGACTCTCAGCGGCGGACCGGCTGTATAACCGCCGGTGCCGATGGCGATGTCCGGCTGAAATCTTTTTAAAATGAAATAGGATTGTAACAGGCTGACGACCAATCTGACGGGAAACAGAAGATTGACGCCGATGTCGCGAAATGTCAGCCCGCGTTGAAATCCGCGAATCCATATCGGTTTGAAGTCATAGCCGGAGTTTTGTAGAATCCGCGATTCGATACCGCGCCGCGTTCCGATGAATAAAAATTCAATCTTGCCGATCTCTTCCTGACGGGTTTTCAGTTCCTGAACCAGCGCGATAGCAGGAAACAGATGCCCGCCGGTTCCACCGCCGGTGACCAAGATTTTCAGCGCAATATCATTAAATTCGTTATCCATTCAGCATCACCAGATTTGTAGGTTTTTTGAGCGGTAACGCCTGCCGGGAAATGTTCAGCAGGATTCCGATACAAATAAAATTGAAGATCATCGTGGAACCGCCATAGCTCAGAAATGGAAGCGGAAGACCTGTGACCGGAAAAACGCCGCAGACTACGCCGATATTCGCCAATACATAACAAAACATGCTCATGGAAAGCCCGATACCGAGCAAATTCCCAAAAACATCCGGCGCTTTCCCGGCGATTCGAAGTCCCTGAAAAAACATGACCAGAAAAAGGATCAGGAGAACTAATGCGCCGATAAATCCCAGTTCCTCGCCGACGACCGCAAAAACGAAATCGGTGTGAGGTTCCGGGAGAAACAGATTCTTTTCGACGCCGCCGCCCAACCCGCGCCCGAAGAATCCGCCATTTCCGAGTGAAATCAGCGACTGATGCAGTTGATAACCCGCATGTTGAATATCCTGTTCGGGATTGAGGAAGGTAAAAAAACGCTGAAGTTTGTACGGCGAGTGAATGATGATATAAACCGAAGCGATGACACAAACCGCGAATAACGGTGTCAGGAAAAGCAGCCGCGTCCCGCCGATAACCATCAGCATTAAACATAACGAACCGACAACTGCGGTCGTACTGTAATTCGGCTCGATAACGATCAGTAAAAGTGAAACGCCGAGAACGCCGGTCACCGGCAGAAAGCCTTGTTTGAAATCGTGCAATTCCTTCTGATGCCGATCGATGAAGGACGCGATGTAAATGATCAGCGCCAATTTCGTGAATTCTGACGGTTGGAACCGGAAAGGTCCGATCGACAACCAGCGCGCCGCTTCCGAAATTCCTTTGGCTTTGTAATAAACCACAACGGCGACTAAAAACAACATCGACAGTATGGTCAACCAGAAAGCAATCTTCTTGAGCCATTGATAGTTGAAGAACATGAAACCGATCCCGATTACTGCACCGAAGATCATCCGTTTCAGATGGGCAATGATATATACGTTCGGATTGTTGTACTTTGCCGTCGCTAAAAATGAGCTGGCGCTGTATTGAACGATGAAGCCGATTCCCAGCATGACGATGGTCAGGATCAGGTATGTGCTATCGACTTTCTGATGTTTTTCAATCATGCGGATTTTGCTTCCTTTTCCAATCGGCGGACGATTTCCTTGAATGCTCTGCCGCGATGTTCATAATCGTCGAACATATCAAAACTTGCGCAGGCGGGAGAAAGCACGACGATGTCGCCCGGATTTGCTTTCGCTTGCGCAACCTGAACGGCTTTTTCCATATCGAATCCGATGTCTGTCAGCGGGAGAACGCCTTCCAATGCAATACGGATTTTCTCGGCGGCCTTTCCGACGAGAATCGCTTCTTTCGCGTGTTTTTTCAGGTTGGAAATCAGTAACGAAAAATCGGAATCTTTGTCCTTCCCGCCGAGAATGATGATGATGGGGCGTGTAAAGCTTTTCAACGCATAATTCACCGAATCGACGTTCGTCGCCTTGGAATCGTTGTAATAATCGACACCGTCGATTGTCGTGATAAATTCCAGCCGGTGCTCGATACCTTTGAAATTTTTCAGCACGTCCCGAAGATGTGCCGGTGAAATTCCGCAAATCAGCGCGGCATTCAGCGACGCCAGAATGTTGTACAGATTGTGCTCGCCCAGCAGAAACAGTTCCGAGCGTTCGATCAGTTTTTCTCCGTTTTTCAGGTAAATGGATTTCCCGTCGGCAAAAACCGGTTTGTCGGATTTGGAGAAAATGCCTGCCGGAACAGTCTGGCAGTTCTTCGGAAGATTTTCACACAATAGCCGGTCGTCATCGTTGTAGATATAAAAATCGTTCCGATTCTGGTTCATGGCGATGCGGAGTTTCGCCGCAAAATAAAGCATCAGATCATGCTCGTACCGATCCATGTGGTCCGGCGTGATGTTCAGCATGATGGAAATATTCGGGTGAAAATGCACGATTCGTTCCAACTGAAAACTGCTGAGTTCGAGAATAAATACTTTGTTTGAAGAATCGGATTTCTCCGAATCCAATACCAGTTTACTCAGTGGCACGCCGATGTTTCCGCCGCAATACGGCTCAAAGTTCGTGCCTTTGAACATTTCGTTCAAAAGCGTCGTCGTCGTGGTTTTTCCGTTAGATCCGGTAACGCCGATGATTGTCGAATTTCCGATAAACCACGAAGCGGCTTCGATCTCACTGACGATCGGAATTTCGGCTTGAACCAAGGACTGAACGACCGGCGCCGAATTCGGAATTCCCGGGCTGAGAATCGCCAGTTCGGAATCGGTGACTTTGGATGTGTGACCGCCGAACTCAACGTCCACGCCTAACCGATTCAGTTCGGACAAAAGTTCGGGTTCGATTTCGACGGCTCCGGCGTCGGAAAGCAGAACCTTGGCGCCTTTCCGTGCGAAAAGGATCGATGCCATCACGCCGCTTCGCTTTGCACCCAGCACGGCGATTTGGACGCCCTCAAAATCGGTCGGTTTTGTAATTAAATTCATCATAGTATCTTGAAACTGCTTAATCCCAAAATTGCCAGCATAATACCGATAATCCAGAACCGGATCACGATTTTGCTTTCGTCATGGCCTTTCATCTCGAAATGATGATGAAGAGGCGCCATTAAAAAGACGCGCTTACCGGTTCCTGTCCGCTTGCGCGTCCACCGAAAATACATCACCTGAATCACGACGGAGAGACCTTCGGCGATAAAAACGCCGCCGATCAGGAGAAACAGGATTTCCTTTTTCAAAAGGATCGCCATTGTTCCCAGCGCACAACCCATACTGAGCGAACCGGTGTCGCCCATAAAAACCTGCGCCGGCTTGCCATTGTACCAGAGAAAACCGAGAATGGCGCCGGCAAACGCCATCGCGTAGATTGTAAGTTCGCCACTGCCGGGCAGATAGAGAATATTCAAATAATCGCTAAAATCGATTCGACCGGAAACGTAAGCAATCACCGCAAAAGTTAATGCCGCGATTCCCATCAATCCGGCTGCCAGCCCGTCCAACCCATCGGTCAAATTCACGGCGTTGGAAATAAACGTGACAAAAATGATGACGATCGGGATATAAAACAGGCCGAGGTCGATTTCAAAATCCTTAATAAACGGAACGGTCGTCAGCGAATTCACACTCGCGAATTCCGGCGAAAAATAGATGTACGCGCCGATGATCAATCCGAGTGAAACCTGTCCGAGCAGTTTGTAACGGGCGATCAATCCTTTTTTCATCTTCCGGACGACCTTCAGATAATCGTCTAAAAATCCAATCGCGCCCATCCAGATCGTTGCGAGGAGAATGAGATCGACGTAAGTATTTTTCAGGTTTGCCCAGAGCAGAACCGGAATGATGACGGAAATCAGGATGATGATCCCGCCCATCGTCGGCGTTCCTTTTTTGGCTAAATGTGTTTTCGGTCCGTTTTCCCGAATCAACTCGCCGCATTGATGTTTTTTAAGCATTTTAAGGATGAACGGACCTGCGATGAAAGCGATGAGCAAAGCCGTGATTGCCGCCATTGCCGCGCGGAATGTGATGTACTGGAAAAGATTGAATCCTGAAAAGATGCGTTTCAGCGGATATAAATAATGGTAAAACATGTTACTCCGTCAATCCTTTGATGATTTCTTCCATCCGACTTCCGCGCGAACCTTTGACCAGCACGATGTCATTTGCAGAGACCGATTTTTTAAGATCGGATAAGAGTTCGCTTTTTGTATCAAAATAAGTTACGTCTGACAAACCGGCGTTTCGAGCGGCTGTAATGGCCGATTGTGTGAATTCGCCCGTCGCATAGAATTTGTCGATCTTTAAATCTGCGGCGGTTTTTCCGACGATCGAATGTCCCGTTTCTGTAAATTCGCCCAGTTCCAGCATATTCCCGAAAACAAAAATTCGCCTGCCGTTCGTTTTCATCAACAAAAGTGTTTTCAACGCCGCGATCGTGGAATCCGGATTGGCGTTGTAGGTGTCATTGATGATCGAAAAGCCTCCGTGACGAATGATCTTGAAGCGCTGATCGACCGGCTGATAATTTTCCAGCGCGTTCACGATTTCCTCTTCAGGCACGCCGAAATAAATCCCGACCGCGCAGGCGGCTAAAGCGTTTATAGCGGCGGTGTTACCCGGAATGTACATCTGAATTTTTATCCGCTCGTTGACTTCTATTTCAGGATAACCGTCAAAATTATAGGTAAGTATTTTTCCGCGGATGTCGGTTCGCCCCGATTCAAAGCCATAGGTGAACTGACTGGCAGAGCAGGGAATTTCCCGGATCAGCGTATCGTCGGAATTGATGAAGGCGACGCCGGTTTTCGGAAGTGATTGAAACAGTTCGGCTTTTGCTTTTTGGACGCCTGCCAAATCGCCAAAATATTCCACATGCCCGTGACCGATGTTGGTGATCAATCCGGCAGTCGGGCAGGCGATTTTACAGAGTGCGGCGATCTCGCCGAAATGGTTGGTTCCCATCTCTAAAATGCTGAATTCAAACCGGTCGTTGAGTTCCAGCAACGTTAATGGCAATCCCAGCTGATTATTGAAATTTCCGGCGGTCGAATGAACGGCAAATTTCCTTTTCAGGATTTCCGAACACATGGATCGCGTGGTCGTCTTGCCGTTCGTGCCGGTGATTCCCAAAACGGGAATATCGAACCGATTTCGCCATGCTGTCGCCAATTTATGAAGCGCCGTTTCCGGAGAATCGACGATCCAGAGTGGGAGATTTTCAGTCGGATTTTGATCTGCCCATTCTGTGGAAACCACGCAGAGCGCCGCGCCTTTGTCAATCGATTCCCTGACGAAGGCGTGACCGTCCGCTTTCTCGCCTTTTAACGCAAAGAACAACGTTCCGACACCGGCTTTTCGGCTGTCGATAGCGGCGCCGGAAACGCGACCGTTCAGGCTCGTGACCTGTCCATACTTCAGCGCTCGGATAAATTCTGCGTTAATCTCTTTGGCCATCGAAATAATTCCTGATGACGTCCACGTCGTAAAAAGGGTACCGGACGCCTTTGATTTCCTGATAAGTTTCATGTCCTTTGCCGAGGACAGCGATAATGTCGTTTTTATCTGCGTTCCCGATTGCCGTCTGAATGGCCGATTTTCTATCGGGAATGGTCTGGTATTTTCTTGAAGAAGAAAAACCGCCGGCCGCTTCTGCGATGATCGCTTCAGGATCTTCAAACCGCGGATTGTCTGTAGTCAGAATGGCGTAGTCGGCGAGTGATTCGACCGCTTTGGCCATTAACGGTCGTTTCTGGCGGTCGCGATTTCCGCCGCAACCGAAGACTGCGATCAATTTTCCCGCCGCCGGCGTGATCTTTCTTAAAGCCGTTAATACATTGACGATCGCGTCCGGCGTATGCGCGTAATCGACAAAAGTCCGGGGGAAGCCGGGTTTCGAGACTTCCTGAAGTCTGCCCGGAACGTAAGTGATTTGGGAAAACGCTTCGGAGATGTCGGAAGACGGAATTCCCAACAGTGAAGCGACAGCTGTTGCGCCCAGAATATTCTTCAAATTGAATTCGCCGGACAACGGACACCGAATCGAAACGGAACCGTTCGGCGTGTCGATGATTCCGTCAATTCCCTGAGCAAAAGTGACGCCTTCCCGGAACGAAAAATCCGTTTTGTGCCGGAGCGAGAAGTCATAGACGCGGGCGTTCGCCGCCTGATGGAAAAGTTCTGCGTACGGATCGTCGGCGTTGCAAACCAGAAAGCCGTTAGGTTCGACTTGTCGGAATAGTTCGGTCTTGGTTTTTGCGTAGGATTCGATCGTGTGATGAAAATCCAGATGATCCTGAGAAATGTTGGTAAAGACACCCGCATGATAGCGAATGTCGTCCACGCGGTGAAGCGCGAGTGAATGTGAGGAAACTTCCATGGCGACGTGCGTTACACTTTTTTCAACCATCTGAAATAAAATCGATTGGAGTTGAAGACTGTCTGGTGTCGTTAGATTGGTAGTGAACGATTCGTCTTCGATTGTATAACCGAGCGTTCCGATCGTTCCGCGTTTGAGTCCGGCTTGTTTAAAAATATGATTTAGCAGGAAAACCGTCGTCGTTTTGCCGTTCGTGCCGGTTACGCCGACGACTTGCATTTTGCCGGAAGGCGAATCGAAAAAGGCATCGGCGATTTTCGACAGCGCGATTTTCGTATCGCTGACAAGAATTTGCGGTACGTTGACTTCCGGCTGAAATTCTTCGACGACAACTGCCGAAGCGCCCGCTTGAATGGCATTGCCGATGTAACGATGACCGTCCTCTATGGCGCCGCGAATGGCGAAGAACAGGCCGCCGCGTTTCACTTTTACCGAATTCAGCGCCAACATGCTGATGTTTTCAGGAAGCGCGCCTTGAACTTGGTAGGAAATTCCTTCCAGCAACTTTTGGAGGTTATTCATCAATCCGTGCCTTTCCGCGGCGCAAGCTTAAGCAGGCACTTCATGTTACGCGTCACCGGCGTTCCCTTCGCAGGTGTTTGGGAATTGACGATTCCCGAACCTTCCATCTCGACCGACAAGCCCATTGCCTGAAGAACATAAAGCGCCTGCCGAGCAGTTCGACCGCTCAAATCAGGCATTTCCAGCGCCGCCGAAGAAGAACCGACCGACGGCATCGTCGAGTAGGAGACGGTTGACATTTGCGGTCTGTGCTGTTCAACCGGTCGTCCTTCGGCCTGAGCGATCTGAGTGCGTACAGGCTGGCTGGTTTTTTCCTCGTTAAAAAACAGATCGTCCGAGTAATTCACTACACGTTTGAAGATTTCACTGACGACGGGCGCTGAGACTAATCCGCCGGTGTGCATCCCTTTCGGGTTATCCACGACGACAACGCATAAAAGTTTGGGATCGTTGACCGGGAAAAATCCGGCAAACGTCGAAACATATTCCGATTGACTGTATCCGTATGGCGTCACTTTCTGGGACGTTCCGGTTTTTCCGGCGATCGCCATGCCACCGACATTTGCCCGGACGCCGGTTCCGTGCTGAACTGCCAAACGCAGGAGTTCGCGCATCTGTGTCATAGTTTCCGGAGAAGCGACCTGCCGAATGTAATTGGGTTTGCTCTCCGATACCACCACGCCGTCTTTTGTGGTGATAGTCTTGATCAACTGCGGTTCGAGTAAATAGCCACCGTTTGCGATTGCGGCATAAGCATAAGCCAACTGCAAAACGGTCACTCCGATTCCTTGCCCCATCGCAATTTGCGCCATCATGAGTTCGGTCCAATTTTTCAAAGGATGCAGAATACCGTTGATTTCGCCTGGAAACTGGATGTTCGTCCTCAAGCCAAAACCAAATTTCCGGCAGTAGTTGAAAACGTTCTCTTTCCCGATTTTCTGGGCGACTTTGATCGTGCCGATATTACTGCTGTTTTTGATGACTTCGGCAAAGGTCAAAGTAGTGTATGGATTGTGATCATGAATGAGCCGGTTGGCGATTTTAATGATGCCACCTTCGCAATTAATTTTATCGGTCGGTTCGATGGCGTTAAGTTCCATCGCGGCGGTCGCCGTGACGACTTTGAAGGTCGATCCGGGTTCGAAAATATCGGTGAGTACCTGATTCTTCTGGGCGGAAACCGGATTTTCCGAAGGCTTGTTGGGATTAAAAGGCGGAACCGAGGCCATCGCGTAAATTTCGCCGTTTTTTGGATTGATGATAATTCCCATCGCCTTTTCGGCTTGAGTGGTCGTGTATGACTTCATGAGCTCTTCATGAAGAATCGTTTGGTATTCCGAATCGATCGTCAAGGTAACGTCGTTTCCGTCGATACAGACTTTTCCCGGCAAATCGATGCGCTCGTTCAGTCTGCCCCAGCCGTCCCGTTGAACGATTTTCCAACCGGGCGTTCCGCCGACGACCGGTTCCAACTGTAATTCTAAACCGCAAATTCCGCGGTTATCGATATTGGTAAATCCGACAATCTGGCCGAAAATTTCACCGAACGGATATTGACGTTGAGAAATACGGTCGATGACCAGGCCGGACGTTTTTTCATATTTATCGACAAATTTTTGAAACTGCGACTGAGGTGCGTTTTTTTCCAGCCAGACAAAAGTCTTTTTCGATCCTAAAAGATCAAGATACTTCTGGCTCGGTTCGCTCGTTGCGGAGGCGAGTTCTTGTGCAATGTCGGCCTTATTCTCGACTAAATACGGATGTGCTGATATTTGATATTGTACGATGTCGATTGTCAACGCCTTGCCGTTACGGTCGAAAATGGTTCCGCGGGCTGGTTTGACGATGGTCTTGGTATCGGATTGTTTCTTGCATCTTGCCTGATATTTATCTGAATTGATTACCTGAATAAAGAAAAGGCGCGTAACGATCATAACCCAGACACCGACGAGTAATACCTGAAAAAACCTCGTTCGTTTCCTGATCGTGTTAAGGGTATTGCCCATTTATTTGTTCGTTAAAATTTCGGTGTTGATAATGACGGCTATCGTTTCGGGAATCGGCGTCACCATTTCCAATTGCGTCGATGCAATTTCCGTAATGCGGTCGGCGCGGGACAGCCGGTTGATGTCCATGGAAATCATGCGGTTTTGAGTGGCCAGCATCGCCTCTTTTCGCTTGAGATCTTCAACTTCCCGAAACATGAGATTGGTATGATTAAAAATCCAAAGGTACAAAACCGCCAGAAGTACGACCGAAATGAATCCCATAAAAAGGATGAGATTTCTCGTCACCTTTGTCTTCGGTTTCCGGTTATTGTTAGCCTTCATCTGGCTCCTTTTTTCGCAGGGCGCGAAGTCTGGCGCTTCTTGCCCGTGAATTCGATTTGATTTCCGCATCGGACGGTTCCACCGGTTTCCGTGTCAATATTTCCGCCGAAGCGTGATGTTGACACTGACAAATCGGAAAATCCGGCGGACAAATGCAATCCGTCGATTCCCGCTTCATGAAAATTTTAACGATCCGATCTTCCAGCGAATGATAGGAGATGACGACCAATCTGCCGTTCGGTTCGAGAATTTCGATTGCCTGCTGAAGCGCGGATTCCAAAACTTCCAGTTCTTGGTTGACTTGAATTCGGATAGCCTGAAAAATCCGGCTGAGGGTTTTATTCGGAAACGACGAATGGGCGCTTTTAACAACGATGTTGGCCAGTTCGGCCGTCGTTTCGATCGGCTTTTGAGCCCGTGCAAATTCAATCGCTCTGGCGATTCTTTTTGCCGATCTTTCTTCACCGTAATTCCAAAAAGTCTTGGTCATCGTCTCGACCGAAGACGAGTTGATGAAATCACCAGCCGAAACGGGGATTTCCGGTGAAAACCGCATGTCTAAAGGCCCATTCGAATTGAACGAAAAACCGCGTTGCGGGTTATCCAGCGCAAACGAAGACATCCCCAAATCGAATAAAATGCCTGTGACTTTGGGAAATCCCGCCCGGAAACAGATGCGTTTCAGGTTGGAAAAATTGGAGGTTTCGAGAATATATTTCTGAGGAATGGAGAGAGAAGCCCGGCAATGTTCGATTGCTGTCGGATCAGCGTCCAGACCGATCAAAAAAGCGCCGGGAGACAAACGACCGCCGATCCCTGAAAAATGTCCGCCCGTTCCCAGCGTGCAATCGACGTAAACCCCATCCGGTTTCGTTATCAGATATTGTAGGCTATTTTCCAGAAGAACAGGTACATGGATATACGTCATGAAAAAGGCTCCCGAATCAAGAACTGATTGTTCCTCCCAGATTCTCGAAATATTCGTCGTCGAGACTTCTTTGAGATTCGGCGTGACTGGCAAGCATTTCCGGATCCCAGAGTTCCAAACAGTTCAAAACGCCGACAATCACGACCTCTTTTTGAATGTTCGCAAGAGCGAGTAACTGTTGTGGAATGAGAATTCGACCCTGCTTATCACATTTAAGTCTCATCGCGTTCCGGGAAAACGCCCGGATGAACGCTCTGTTTATTTTATTGAATTCTGAGAGTTTGAGAAGTTTTTCGGATTTGATATCCCATTCCGCGAAAGGGTAAGCGATCAGGCACGGATCGAGACCTTTGGTGACGACAAATGAGTACTCGGCGTCGTCCTCGTTAAGCCAGCGTCTGAATTTCGCCGGGACGTTAAGGCGCCCTTTGTCGTCGAGTGAGTGTTTGGATTCGCCAGAAAAGGAACTGATCATGGTATTCTACTGCATTATTTGGGAAAACTTGGGATTTCAATCCACTATCACCCACAAAAATACCTTTTCTAAAAATCATAGGCAAGGATTTTTTTAAGAAAATTATGGGAATTTTTTTATGAGGGAAAAAAGGAGATTATGGCTTGGTGATCAACTGCCTTTTGACGATGCCGCTCTTGTCGATCAAAACCCGAACCGGACGATTGCCTTGGCCGATCATTCCCAAATCCCGGTTGTTCAGCGAAAGTGAAACGACGGATGGTCTGGCAATTCGAAGATCAAATGTCGTTTGTGCCTTCCATTCCCGAAGAACGTTAGGCGGTAAAATGACCTGTAACGAGTCTTTGTTATCGATGATTAGCCGCACCCAGCAAGAGTCCCTCGATTGGAGAACCAGCGAGAGGCTTCGTGATTGCGGAACGATCGCTTTCAGTTCCAAATTGTCTTCGGACTCCGATGGCAAGAGCGTCGAATCGGGACTATTTGTATTGACGGACATATTGATCGGAAGTTGTGGTTGAATAAGCACATCGTTTTTTTCTTCTTCCAGCAACACCTGTTTTAATATGGAAATCAGGAAGACAATGACGACGACGAAAATGGTAATTGTTACCAAACTTCGTCTGCTTTTAACGGGAGATTTACCGCCGTTACGCACGCTGACAATCGGTTCTTTCTTTTTGACGATTTCTGCGGAAGGCGGAACAGGTTGTCCTGAAGTCAATTGCTCAAAAGCGGCGAGGATTTCGTTTGCATCTAGACCGACTTCGTTGGCATATGAGCGGAGAAACAAACGGATGTATGTTTTGGGTAAATTCGAAAAATTGCCAGATTCAAAATCTTCAAGGTAAGATTTGTTTACTTTGATCCGGTTCGCAATTTGCTCAACGCTAAAGCCGAGTTTTTCCCGTTGATTTTTCAGATCTTCGTAAAACATCTTGCGCTCACTTTATTTGCTCTCCACATCCGAACGAAAATATGAGAAATAATCTGTTGATTTTCAACATAAAGTTTTACAGACAATTAGAAAGATCGTTGAGTACCTGATTGTAGAATTTTGCCAGCGGGAAACCGACGACGTTGTAAAAACAGCCGTCGACCTTTTCCAGAAAAACGGTGCTAAAATCCTGAATGGCATAAGAACCGGCTTTATCGAGCGGATGGAAATGATCGACATAATGAGCGGCCATGCGGTTGGGAATCTCCCGAAACGTAACATCCGTCTTTTCGAAGCCTTTCAGGTATTTGCCGTTATCTGAATTCAGAACGCAATAACCGGTGAAAACGGAATGGGTCGCGCCGCTCAGGAATTTCAACATCCGTAAGGCGTCATCGCGGTCAGCCGGTTTGCCGAGGACGATACCGTCTTTGACGACGACCGTGTCGGCGCCGATTATCCAGCAATTCGGATGATCCGGCGCAACGGATTTGGCCTTTTCGATCGCATGGCAGACGACCAATGTCGGCGGATCGGCGTTTCGGTGATTCTTCTCGACGTAATCCGATGGATGAATGATGAATTCGGGGAGAATCATTTTAAGAATTTCTTCTCGTCGCGGTGAGACGGAAGCCAGAACGACGGATTTTTGAAACCAGTCAAAATACGGTGTCATTTCGCTTTTACCAATTTTCCGATGAACGTATCTTTTTGTTTGGAATCTGCCGAGACGACGCCGAGTTTGAAGATATAAATTCCACGTGATATGGCGTCTCCAAAGTCGTCGTTCCCGTCCCAGTGGATTGTCTGAAAACCGGCGGAAAAAATCTCGGAAGAATCGATCGACCTGATGAAAAGTCCTCGTACCGTGTAGATCGATATTTTCACTTTGGCCGGTTGCGTGAGCGTAAACGTGAAATCAGTCTCGTTGCTGAAAGGATTCGGAAAGTTAAATACACGCTCGACCGATAATTTTTCTGCCAGTGAAAGTGTAAATGTGCTCGTCGCGGTTGCAGGATTGTTGGCATTATCCCAAGCCAACACGCGAATCGAGTGTTCACCGGCCTCAATATCCGGCAAAGTAAGGACGAGAGTTCCGGACGTGTCGCTGTTAGTGTCGTATGAAAAATTCTCCGTCGCTTCGACGGTCAGCGTCGGATCGGCGTCGTATTCAACGAGAATATCATGTCCCATTTGTCCCGCGATATTCACGCCATGCTCATCTTGAATACGAATTTGTAGCGACATTTCCGGAGTAACGACATCGCCATCACGAAAATCGATGTTTAGAAATCCGATGTCGATTCTCGGTGGGATCGTATCGACCGCCGATTCGGAACCGCGAAAAACCAGTGAATCGTAGAACGCTGAAATTTCCCGACCGCTCGATTCCGACCATGAATAGAGATTGATGGAGCCGAACCGGTTCGCATAGTTCAAATCCTTCGGAACAAAAAATTTGGATGAAAAGGAACCGTTTTCAACTCCTACGGAGCCTTTGAAAAGCAATTCTCCCGGCAGAACATATGACATCGATCGCGATTCTTTTGCAGTGGTCAGGTAGGTTCTTGTCACCAACCGGTCGCTGTCAAAGACTTTTAGGATTCCTTGTCCTGAAAAAACGGCATCGCCGGAGCCGATCGTTCCTTTTAACGAAACGCTAGCGAGCGCTTTCAACGAATCGGACGGCAGTTGATCGAAAACCGCTTGGCCGGTCGGCAACGCCAGATATAGAGCGGGATCCCCGAAAAGGACATATTTTTCGTTGTTTTCGCTATTTCCCGAGAAGACGATCTGCAACAGCGTTCCCAAACGAATCCGGTTGATTTTTCCATTCGAGAACCATCTTTGGAGCAATGCGCTGATGAATGCGCAATTGGAAGACGGATAAGTTGCGCGTGTGGCTCCAAGTGCGGCAATGGCGCCGCCCTCTGCTTTTAGCATAAGCGCTTCCGGCATGCAGTCACCGGAGATATCGTCGAATTGTCCCCAACTGCAGGTTGCGGCGATCCAAAAAGGAAGTTTCATTCCCGTTTGCAGAGCGGAAATATCCCGCTCCATGTCCAATGCGCGCTCCTGTGCCCAAACGGTCGGACTCCCATGTCCCATATAATTGATGATTGTCGTTCCCAACGATAATTGTTTAAAAATCGCCTCAGTCGCGGCTGGCTTTTTGACGCCGTATGTTGATGCATCCTGTACTTCCGGAAATTCCAGAAGATAGAGTTTCTCCGTTGTAAAATTTTTCGGAATGTATCGTGCGATGTACTTTTCCGTGTCGGCGATGTGATATTCTTCTCCGGTTAGCGGTCGTTCGGGATCGTCCGCGACAAGCGTGATCCGGTTCCGCCAGTCTCCATAAATCGGCTCGGTCAAATATGATCGAATTTTATCGACGGCGTTTTGCGCGTCTTCAGCGGTTTTGGCTGGAATTCTGCCGATGGCCATATCCATCAACTGATCCGAACCGCTGATATAGACGAATCGCGCATCCGACGCATAAGAACCTAAAACATCGATGACATCCGACTCGCTTTCGACCTGATAAGTCAGGACATAATTTCCCTGACCGGATTCGATGCCGCGATAGTCGTAAGTTCCATCGCCTAAAAGCAGGACAAATTCCGGTCTGATACTCCAATTCTCGAAAGCATATTTAAGGAAAAACCGGATTGCATCCGGATCTGGAATGTCGGCGTTGAATTCGCGAAAGATTTGGCTCTGGAGGACAACTTTTGTCGAAAGCCTGTCCGTTTCCCGGTTCGCGTATAAATCAGCAAGGGTATCGGCAGCTGATTGAAAGGCTTTGTCCGTGATGATCACGTATTTGGCGCCGTGGTCGAGCGGCGTCAGGAGCGATGTCCAGCCGATTCTGCCGACGTTTTCAATTTTTTGGGGGGATTTGTAATGGTCCGGTGAAGTGATGAAATACGACCGACGATTCTGCGTAAGTGTTTCGGCGCGAAAATGATACGCGTTTTGCGAATCTGTTACAACATTTTGAGCATTCACATTCGCCCAGTCCGTCACGTCGAAAACCAGAAAGTTTTTCAATCGAACATCCGAGAGACGATATTCTATCAAACCGTTGGAATTCGGCGCCCAGAAACGAAGCGATTCGTTTCCCGGCCGGAGGTCTCGATTGTACAGGATTTCCACGAAATCCAGATACGCCTGAGCGGACGCGGCGGAGCATGAAAAAGTGATCCGAAAAATGTTCGTTCCTCCGACCAACGAAGTCGTCAGGATTTTGTTCGTCGTATAATAATTGGACGATGACCACGAGGCGATGGAGGCGGACGAAGTGTTATAAAAAAGGTTGAAGAAATTCGTTGTTTTGTTGGTCGCCCCGGCCGTTCTGATTTTGATTTTGGCCGAATAACCGTTTTCGCGTTCCGGAAGTGGGAAAACGATCGAAATGCTGGCGCCGGAATTTGAAAATTTCTCGCCGTACCAATGCGTCCCGGAATGTATAAAATTGCTAATTTCCAGTTCGTGCCGTTCGAGATATTCTGTCTCGGTGACCGTAGAATTTGCCGTTAATTGTGAAGATTCAAGCGTGCCGATCGTTTTCGGTGAACCGGGTTGATCGGCGATCAGAAGCCAGTAAAAATTGTTGAAGGAATAGTAATTCCGGTCGAAACGCAGATTGCCGACGACATCGGTCGCGAGCCCGGATGTCGCCCGTCCCCAAAAGATCAGCGTATCCGCCGATCCGAATGTGGCGTCCGGACTAACGATCCGCCGAGCGATTTCTACCAGATTTTCAGGAACCGGTGTATCGATGACATCACTCATCTTGAACCCGCCGGTCGAGTTGCTATACAGAAAGATGCGATTCACATCGATTTCTGTTTCGGAAATTCCTTTGGCCGCGATCTGGTCGAACGGCAGAGAATAGATGCCATCTTCGCTAACAGTGAGTTTCAGCCAGACGCCATCCGGAAAAATTGTGGCTTTTTTGAGCGAGCGAACTGTCTTCGTTTGCCAGTTGCTTCTGGAAGTCGGATTCACATACAACAGATCAAGATTTAATGCATCGGCTTTCGATATGGTTTTGTAAATCGCCTCGACGTTTTCCGTGGAATAGTTGATCGTTATTCGAAATTTTCGGAGAAGGATGACCTGATTCGGTCGATCGGCGGCGCGAACGGGAAAAATCCGTACCAGAGCCGAAGGACTGGTTCCCATCAAACCCCAGTCGGAGATTTCGATTGCGGAGTGGTTTTTTAACCGTTGAAAATCTTCCGTTGTCAAAGGTTTGTCAAGATCGACGGGCTCCGAATCGAGGATGTTGAGAAATACCTTCGGCTTTTGCGGAGATGGCAAAGCGACGGCGACTTGCCGAAACGGAAAAAGAAGATTTGACGATAAGGCGGTAACCTCAGCATCTCCCAAAAGCAAAAGAGTGGTGGAATCGGGGTAATTCTCGGAAAACCGCCACTCAACCTGTGATGTTTCCTGACATTCGAGAACGATGGAATTTGCCGTTTCTTCGATGATTCTGTATTCGAATCCGGCAATTCGACTGGAAAAGACGATCAATAAAAGAAATATTGGTAAAAGTAAGTGTCGGATTCTCGGATTGTTCGGATTCATAAAAATCGGAGTGAATTTACATTGACCGGATTTGATATGCAATTGAAGCCGAAATGAGGTTTGGAATGAAATCACAGATTATTCAAGAAAAGATGATAAAAATTGTTCCCGCCGAATCTGTCTGGTGTAACGCCATCGCCGTTCATCCGGGAATTTCAGTAGTTGGCACGACCAGAATTTGTATTGCATAAGGACTTGATGGAGAGTAAATTTACCCGCTATATTCTAAGTGAAGTTAGTATGTTAGAGCATTTACAAAATAGTTTTGGTTCGATTATAAAAACTCTTCGCGGAGAGGGTAAAATAACTGATAGCAATATTCAGTTAGCGCTTCGCGATGTTCGGCGAGCTTTGCTCGAAGCGGACGTCAACTACAAAGTCGTCAAATCGTTTATCGAAAACGTTCAGGCTAAATCGGTCGGCGTTACCGTCACAAAAAGTCTGACGCCGGGGCAGTTGATCGTGAAAATCATTCACGACGAGTTAGTCCTTTTACTCGGTGAAAAGCATTTTCAGTTAAAAACCGCTTCAATCCCGCCGACGGTCATCATGTTGACAGGACTTCAGGGATGCGGGAAAACCACTTTTGCCGCGAAACTTGCCAATCACCTTCAAAAACAAAACCATTCACCGATGCTCGTTTCCGTCGATGTTTATCGACCCGCCGCTCTAACTCAACTGGAAATACTTGGCAAACAAATCGGCGTACCGGTTTTTTCGAGCAACGAAAAAGTCGTCAAAAAAGCCGCCGATGCGATTGCGTTCGCGCGGCAAAATCACTACGACACGTTGATCATCGACACGGCGGGAAGACTTCATATCGACGATGAATTGATGAACGAACTTCAGGAACTGAAAAAAGCGGTCAAACCGCACGATATTCTGTTTGTCGCAGATGGAATGACCGGCCAGGATGCCGTCAACACCGCGAGTACATTTAACGAAAAGTTAGGCGTCGATGGAATCGTCCTGACGAAAATGGACAGCGACACGCGGGGTGGCGCCGCTCTCTCGATCGTAAAAGTCACGGGAAAACCGATCGTCTTTATCAGCGCCGGCGAAAAAATGGACAGTTTGGAAATCTTCTACCCGGATCGCATGGCCAATCGCATTTTAGGGATGGGCGATGTGGTTTCGCTTGTCGAGAAAGTACAGGCATCAGTCGATGCGGAAACGAACGCCAAACTCGAAGAAAGTTTCCGTAAGAACCGGTTTACGCTGGAAGATTATCTGCTTCAGATCAAACAAATCCGGAAAATGGGACCGATCGAGAATCTGGTTGAAATGATTCCCGGCATGACCCAACTGAAATCGAAAAATATTGCAATCGATACGAAAGAATTTACCCGGGCGGAAGTCATCATACAGTCGATGACCAGACAGGAAAGAAGCAATCCGTCCATCATTAACGGAAGTCGTCGCAAGCGGATTGCGCTGGGAAGCGGAACCAAAGCCAGCGACGTGAATCAACTTTTAAACCAATATTGGCAAATCGTAAAAATCAGTAAGCAGATGGGAAAAATGAGAATGCCGAAAAACCTGTCTGCTTTCCGAATGGGATATTAATCACAATAAGGAGGTATATACTTGGCAGTAAGAATGAGACTATTTCGGATGGGCAGAAAAAAGATGCCCTGCTATCGGATCGTCGTAGTGGATTCCAAAGTGCGCCGCGATGGACGCTATCTGGAAAAACTCGGATTCTATAATCCATTGACGAAGCCCGAAACCGTCGTGATCGACAAAGAAAAAGTTATAGAATGGCTGAAAAAAGGCGCCGAACCGACTGACACCGTTTTCAATATTCTGCAAAAACAGGGCATCGCGCTGGAATGGCATATGATGCGGAATAATCTGGATGATAAAGCCCGGAGTATCGAACTTCAGAAATGGGAAATGTCCAGAAACATCAAAACGCCGACCGCACCGGTTGCGCCGGTCGAATCCAAACCGGAACCGAAAACGAAACCGGAAGAAGCGCCCCAGCCCGAACCGGTTGAAGAAGAGAAGACAGAAGTTGTCGAAGGCGAATCGGAAGTCGTTACTCCCGAAACTCCGGAAGCGACCGAAGTCTGAGCAGAAACTTACGCTTTTTGGAATGAGTGACTTCTTTTCTTTTTGTCCGTTTAATATCCAAAATCTCGTCTGTTGAGAAACGGAAACTTGCCTGATCGATCGAAAAGAGAAGGAATCACGAAAGACTTCATCGAGTACACTGTGAATATAGTCACGTACCATCCGGAAAACACAACGATGATCGCTTCTGATGAAAAATTGAAGAGGTTCGAGTGGAATATCCGGATTGTTTTCCCGGAGTGAACGCCATGTCGCTTTGTCCAATTGGCAGAATCACAAAGACCCGAGGATTGAGTGGCGAGTTAATTGTCGCCCTTCTGTCTTCCAAAATTGAAATCGGGAAACAATTACCTGAAGTTTGGTTGGGTGAAAATCCTGATCGGCTTCAGACGTGGACGGTAGATTCTTGGCGAGTCGAAAAAGACCGCGTTTATTTGAAATTGAGAAATGTGAAAACCCGGAACGAAGCGGATTTTCTGAAAGGATTGAGCGTTTTCGTCGATTCTGGAAACTGCTCCGGCATCGAGTGCTTGAAATGGATGAATTTCAACGTGTATCTCGCCGGAAGTCAGGAAAAATGGGGAATCGTCAGCGATCTCGACCTTTTTGAGTCTCAACCTCGTTTGTTGGTCAGCGTCAAAAACAGGATCGTAATGATTCCCGTTGTCGATACTTTCATCGAAAAAGTGGACGAGACCGAAAAAATCGTCTTCGTACGAGATGTGGAAGGTCTGATCGGATTATGAAAATCTTCGTCGTAACCGCTTTTCCGGGTATGGTCAGTGCGTGTCTCTCGGAGAGCATGTTCCGGAAGTCAACCGAGAAAGACGCCGTGATATTCGAGGTGTGGAATCTTCGCGATTTTTCGCGGGACAAACACAAACAGATCGACGATACACCATATGGCGGCGGAGCAGGAATGGTTTTGAAACCCGAGCCTTTTTTCCGGGCGTACGATCGGATTCGTAAAACAGTAGGAAAACCACGACCGCGTGTCGTTTTTCCATCTCCGCAGGGAAAAACGTTCAGTCATGTGATCGCTGTCGGATTGGCAAAAGAAACGGATTTGACGTTTTTCTGCGGACACTACAAAGGTGTGGACGAACGGGTGCTGGAGAAATTGGTGACGGACGAAATCAGTATCGGTGATTTTGTCGTGACCGGTGGCGAATTGCCGACGCTGATGATGATCGATGCGATAATCCGGCATGTTCCGGGCGTTCTTCACTCGTACGAGTCGGCAGAAACGGATTCTTTTGCGGACGATTTGCTCGAAGGACCGATTTATACGCATCCGCAAAAGTACCGGCGCTTAAGTGTACCGGAAATATTGACATCGGGAAATCACGCAAAAATTTCTGACTGGAAGTATGATCAACGATTGAAACGAACGCGTGAAAGACGCGCTGATCTGATCGAAAAATTAATTGAAAACAATGATAGTGGAGGTAAAAATGGATAAACTTGCTGCAGCTGTTGCAGATCAACTCAAGACGGATATCCCGAATTTTAAATCGGGTGACACCGTAGCAGTAGAAGTAAAAATTAAAGAAGGCGACAAGGAAAGAATTCAGACTTTTCAGGGCGTCGTCATCGCTCGTTCCGGTGGCGGTGTCAGCGAAACATTCACGGTTCGCAAAATTTCTAACGGCATCGGCGTCGAAAGAATTTTCCCGCTACATTCGCCGAAAATCAATAAGATTACAAAAATATCAACGGGTCGGGTACGTAGAGCCAAACTCTATTACTTGCGGAACCTTCGGGGAAAAGCGGCCAAGATTAAAGATACTCTCACTAAATAATCCGCTTATCCCGATATTTTCAAAGCGATCCGTCGCTTTCAAACGATTAAGCCACTTTCCGGTGGCTTTTTCTTTTTTCAACTTCATATTGCGCCGGCAATGAAACTGATTCCGACTAAGAAAAGAAATGCGCCATACAGCCGATCGACGATTTTAGACGGCAACCGAATGGCAAAAAGCGCCCCGAATAATACGCCGACCAGTAAGCCTGATGCCACGAAAATCGCTGATTGCAGGTCAAATTGTCCGGCACGATAATAGATTAACACACCCGGTAAACCCACTGGTAGCAAAAGGGCAGCGAGAGACGTTCCGCTGGCCGTTTTTTGATCGTATCCAAGCCAGACTGTCAGTGCGGGAACGATCACGATTCCACCGCCGATTCCGAACAACCCGGCTAAAATTCCCGCGAATAATCCGATCGTCAGTTGTTTCCAGCGAACGGCAGACTCGGTAGCAGATCGTTTAGTTACATCATCAGAAGGAACCGCTCCTGAGTTGATTTTTCTTATCGGGAATATTTCCAGCGGCCGGATGAACAGATAACTAATGAAAAGTAGAAAAATGCCGTAGATCATCTTTAGAAATTCAGGAGAAATGGACAAGGCGGTTAACGCGCCACCGGAGATGCCGAGAAAGAGTCCCAAATCAATCCAAAGCGCCGCCTTTAAATCGATCAGCTTTGCCCGATAATATGCCAGAACGCCAAAAATGCCGACCGGCAATAACAGGGCGAAAAGCGAAGTGCCGTTGGCGACATGTGGAGAGAAATGTAAAAAAAAGATCAACGCTGGAACGATGACAATACCGCCGCCGATTCCAAACATTCCGGCTAAAACACCGCCTGAAAGTCCGATTAGTAAATAAATGATGATTTCCAACGAGATTCCTGAATCCTTTTCAAAACTCGCAATAATTTATATGAAGACGTGCGAAATCTGAACGTAATTAGAGTAATCTGAATGGAATAAGCCTAATGGTAAGTTTATAATTAATGGATTGTGGATGTGACAGGGCAGAATTCTGGCACAGGGTTTGTAAAAAGTATATTTCGATTTTTGAAACTGTAACAGAAATTAACTAATGGTCGAATGGTTGTCCGAGTATAGTCATCTGTACAAAAGTGTTGACATATGATGGGACGAAGGGTTAATTTTAGCAGTCAAAAGTTGAGAGTGCTAACACCAATTGAAAGGAGCAAAAAATGACAGTAAAACCTTTAGCAGATCGTGTCGTTGTCAAACCGAGCGAGGCTGAAGAAAAAACGCATGGCGGAATCATTCTGCCTGATACGGCCAAGGAAAAACCTCAGCAGGGAAGCGTCATAGCCGTCGGACCCGGAAAATTCGAAAACGGCGTGAAAGTGCCGATGGAAGTCAAAGTTGGCGATAAGGTCCTTTACGGAAAATATTCCGGAACGGAAGTCTCTATTGATGGCGAAGACTACCTGATCATGAAAGAAAGCGACATCCTGGCAATTTTATAAGAAATAACAGAAGGAGTAAATCATGGCAAAACAAATCGAGTATGATACAATCGCCAGAACGGCTCTCAAGGCAGGCGTCGATAAATTAGCGAACGCCGTCAAAATAACTTTGGGGCCCAAAGGCAGAAATGTTGTCATTGAAAAAAAGTTCGGTTCTCCGACGATTACCAAAGACGGCGTGACCGTCGCTAAAGAAATCGATCTTGAGGACAAATTAGAAAATATCGGCGCGCAGATGGTCAGAGAAGTCGCCTCCAAGACTTCGGACATCGCGGGCGACGGAACGACCACCGCGACCGTTTTGGCGCAGGCCATAATCAATGAAGGAATCAAAAATGTGACCGCAGGCGCCGATCCGATGGAAATCAAACGCGGAATTGACGCGGCCGTCGCAGTCGTCATCAGCGAATTGAAGAACATCAGCCGCGAGGTTTCCGGAAGCAAAGAGCAAATCGCGCAGGTCGGAACCATTTCCGCCAACAACCGCAAAGTCCGGGTTCTGAAAAAGGACGATAACAACGGCAAAGAAGAAGTGAACGAAGTCGCCATCGGCGAGTTGATTGCCGACGCGATGGAAAAAGTCGGAAAAGACGGCGTCATTACGGTCGAAGAAGCGAAGAGCGCATTGACCGCGCTGGATATCGTTGAAGGAATGCAGTTCGACAGAGGCTACATTTCTCCGTATTTCGTAACGAATTCCGAATCCATGGAAGTCGTTCTCGAAGACGCATACATTTTAATTCATGACAAGAAGATTTCCGGCATGAAAGACCTTTTGCCGATTCTCGAAAAAGTATCGCAGATGGGCAGACCGCTATTGATCATCTCCGAAGAAGTCGAAGGCGAAGCGCTGGCAACTCTTGTCGTCAATAAACTCAGAGGTACGCTGAGAGTCGCCGCCGTCAAAGCGCCGGGATTTGGTGATCGTCGTAAAGCGATGCTGGAAGATATTGCCGTTCTGACCGCCGGCACCGTCATCGCCGAAGAGCGTGGTTTCAAACTCGAAAACGCCAACCTGTCCTATCTGGGTACTGCCAAACGCATCGTGATCGACAAAGATAACACAACGATCGTTGAGGGCGGCGGCAAATCTGCCGACATCAAAGGCCGGATCAAACAGATCAAGGCGCAGATCGATACGACGACCTCCGATTACGACAAAGAGAAACTGCAGGAACGTCTTGCCAAATTGTCCGGTGGCGTTGCTGTATTGAAAGTTGGAGCCGCGACGGAAGTCGAGATGAAGGAAATCAAGGCGCTGGTTGAAGACGCACTTCATGCCACGCGCGCCGCAGTCGAAGAAGGCATTGTCCCGGGTGGCGGCGTCGCCCTGCTTCGGACGATCCCGAAACTCGATTCGCTGAAACTTTCGAGCGACCAGATGGTCGGCGTCAAGATCGTCAAGAGAGCGCTGGAAGAACCGCTCCGGCAGATCGCAAAGAACGCCGGATGGGAACCTTCGATCGTCGCCCAAAAAGTGAAAGATGATCCCGATAAAATCGGAATTAATTACGGATTTGATGCCTTCGGAGAACGTTATGACGATCTCCAAAAATTGGGCATCATCGATCCGACAAAGGTAGTGCGCGTTGCCATCGAGAATGCCGCGAGTATCGCCGGATTGTTGCTGACGACCGAGGCGGTCATTTCGGAGATTCCGGAGAAAGAACCGGCACAGCCTCAGATGTCTCCGGGCGGTGGAATGTATTAAAATCCGCAAAAATACTGAAAAAGCCTCCGGAATTCAACCCGGAGGCTTTTGTTTTATGGACGAAAGAATCTATTTTGAACGATGAATGATGGACACTAAATTAACCCAAAGATAGATGGAAACCTGAAAGTAGGAGGTAACATGGCGAGTTTGTGGAATGACATCAAAAAGAACCTTGGCGACTGGGCGACGAAAGCCGCGGATAAAGCGACCGAATTTAGCCGGGAGGCGGCGGATAAAGCGGAAGAATTGACCAAACTTGGCAAAGTGAAATTGGATATTTTTCAGATTAATCGCGAGATCGAAAAACAATTCACGAAGTTGGGCGGAATCGTTTATGATATGGTCTCTGAGAAGAAGAAAAACATCGAGTCAGGCGAATCCGTGATTGCCTCGGTGGAGGAAATTCGGAATCTTGAGAAAAGACTGCGCGAAAAAGAGGATTACTACAAAAAGATAAAAGAGGGACCGAAGTCAGAACCGCAACCGGCTGAAAAACCGAAACCAGAACCTCCAAAGAAACCTCGCAAAGCCAAAGAAAAATAGATAAACATGACGGGATCGGAATATGGACGAGGATGAAACACCAACCAATCTTCCATTCGCTCGTAGCCATATTCTACAGCGATACTTCGCCGAGATTAGCAGTGAAAAACCGCTGACTCCCGACGAAGAAATAGAAATTGCCGGTAAAGTTCGCAGTGGTGATAAAGAGGCGCTCGATAAATTGCTACGGGCAAATCTCAGGTTCGTCGTGTCCGTCGCAAAAAAATACCGAAACCATGGTTTGTCTTTAGAGGATTTGATCAACGAGGGAAACATCGGATTGATCAAAGCGGCAAAGCGCTTTGATGAAACGCGCGGTTTCAAATTCATTTCGTACGCTGTTTGGTGGATTCGGCAGACGATTCTACAATCCATCTCCGAGAATGCACGAATGGTGCGGCTCCCTCTGAATATCGTCGGCAATCTGAATAAAATTTCCAAACTTACGATCGAATTTGAGCGGGACTACGAGCGCGAACCGACTTATGAAGAAATCGAAGTCATTCTTCATAAGGAAAACATCGATGCGGATTTAATTTGGGAATTGCGGGACGGAATGTTAAGCATCGATTCGCCAATGGGCGTGAACGATAACGGAACACTTCAGGATATTCTTCCCGGAGCGGACGAATATGACCCGGGGAAAGTGATCACGGAAGCATCGTTTCGCGAGGAAGTCAATCAGGTGATTTCTTCGCTCAGTAAACGGGAAGCCGCGGTCATACGGATGTATTTTGGCATCGGGTATGAAACTCCCGCCACGCTGGAAGAAATCGGACAGGAATTATCGTTGACGCGGGAACGGGTGCGACAGATCAAAGAGAAAGCGCTCAGGAAATTGCGGCATACGTCGCGGGCTTTTTTACTCAAAGGGTATTTAGGGTAAAAAAAAGGTTGACATGATGCGCTCAATCCCGTAATTTCGGACGTCATGGAGAGTATCGGGACATCTAGGACATAAAATACTGTTAAGGCATGGATAAAGAACCCAAGTTACTATTTGTCTGGCATAGTCAGGAAAAGATCAAAACGATTTCCCTAAATCGGAAAACGTTGACTTGGATTGGCGTATCCATCGTCGCTTCCGTCTTTCTCCTCATTTTCATCAGCATCATTTCCATGTCCAACCTCATTTATAAATCGAGGTTTGCGCTCATTCGGAAAAACAACAGTCAGTTGGTTTCGACGATCTACGATTTCAGAGGGCGGATTCAGGAAATGGAGAAGGAAGTCAACGCACTGGTCGAAAAAGACAAAGCGTTGAGGACTTATGCAAATATTCCTTCCATCGATCGTGACATTCGAACACTCGGAATCGGCGGAAAAGTCCAGAACAGACCAAGCGAAATGGATCAATTACTGCCAACCGACAGCATAAAAATCTCCAATCTTGAAAGCGATTTGGACAAACTCAGCCGGGTTTTAAAGTTCGAGAAATTGAGTTACGAAACTATTTATCAGGCATTCAAACACCGCACCGACCAGATTCAGGCAACGCCTTCCATTCGACCGGTTCAGATCGGGTATATCACCGATGGTTTTGGTTATCGCAAAGATCCGTTTACCTCAAGACGACAATTCCATTACGGCGTCGATATTTCGGCTCCAAACGGCACATCGGTTTTTGCAACCGCGGATGGAGTCGTCGAATATGCCGGTCCATTCGGCACATACGGCCGGGTTATAAGAATCGATCATGGTTATGGATACACGACGCTTTATGCTCATTTATCACGGATGACCGTCAATCCCGGACAAGTGGTGAAACGCGGACAAAAGATTGGTGAAGTCGGTACGAGTGGCAGAAGCACCGGCCCGCATCTCCATTATGAAGTTTGCCAGTACAAGATTTACAAAAATCCGCTGGATTATTATTTTACCGGTTATTCCCGATAACATTTCAATCAGTCTATCGTTCCTTTACTCGAATTCAAATGCGAAGGTTTGGCTGTTTACGTGAAAATCTCATCATCGTTTAATTCATGAAGACAAAAAAATTCTATATAGAAACCTATGGTTGTCAGATGAATGAAGCGGATTCGGAACTGGTTGCAGGATTTCTACTTAAAAAATCCTATCAGCCTACGAATTCGCCGGAAGATGCCGACATCATCCTCGTCAATACCTGCAGCGTCCGCGAGAATGCCGAAAGACGCGCGATCGCCCGGCTTTCCCAGTTTAAAAACCTGAAAAAAGTCAATCCTGACCTCTTGATCGGAATACTCGGATGCGTCGCTCAGCGCGATAAAGAAGAAATTTTGCGCAAGAATCCGTTCATCGACATCGCGCTCGGACCGGATTCTTATCGAAAATTACCCGAAGCGATCGACTCGATTTCGTTGCCGCTGACCGGATTTCAACTGTCCAGAAAAGAGGTTTACGACGGATTATCGCCATTCCGGAGCAGTCGCGTGAACGCATGGATTTCGATTATGCGCGGATGCGATAAATTTTGCGCTTACTGCATCGTGCCGTTTACGCGGGGAAGAGAGCGAAGTCGTTCGTTAAGCAGTATCGTCGAAGAAGTGAAACAAGCGGTTGCCGACGGTTATTCTGAAGTGACTCTGCTCGGCCAAAATGTCAACTCTTATGTTTATGAAGCATTCCGGTTTCCGGATCTGCTCGAAGCCGTATCAGCGGTCGCCGGGTTAAAACGCATTCGGTACACATCTCCGCACCCGCAGGATTTCGACGACCGGCTTCTCGAAGTCATGCGCGATCATCCAAACATATGCCGCCACATCCATCTTCCGCTCCAGGCCGGTTCGACGAGGGTTTTGGAACTGATGAAGCGGAACTACGATCAAGCCCGGTATCTTTCGGTGGTGGAGAACATTCGGCGTCACATGCCCGACTGTGCCATCACGACGGACATCATCGTTGGATTTCCTCAGGAAACCGAGGCGGATTTTTTAGAAACGCTTAGAGTCATGGATGCGGTCATATTCGATGCCGCCTATAATTTTAAATATTCGCCGCGCCCCGGAACGCTTGCCGCCCGGATGATCGATGATGTGACGCCGGAGGAGAAATCGGACCGACTGGACCGCGTTATCGAAAAACAAAAACGACATATGTTGCTCCGAAACCGCGCATTGGTCGGTACGATTCAGGAATTGCTGGTTGACAGCGTCAGCCGGAAGAATCCCAACGAAAAAACCGGCCGAACCGGCACAAATAAAATTGTTATTATTCAAAAAGGAAATCCCGAAATTAGTGATGTTGTTCGGGTGAGAATTGAAAAAGCGATTGGTATTTCACTCTTTGGAACCCTTGTGTAACCCAGCGGAGTCGTCATGAAATATGTCAAACTGATCTTGTTGTTTGCGATAATAGTCGTGCTTTTGATTTTCGTCCTTGATAACGCCGATCAAAAGATCACGCTGAAGTTCTTCGGCACCACTGTCGAGAATTTAGAGATGATCATCGCGTTGCTCATTACCTTCCTGATCGGTATGGTGGTGGGATTTTTCATTTCCGCTTTGCAGGTTTTTGCCGTCAATAGTAAGATGCGAGCGTTGAATGCCGATTATAAAAAGCTCAAGCAGGAAGTCGATGTCCTTCGCAACAAGGACCTTGAAGAACCAGAAGAAGTTGAATAACCACGGGAAATCGAGCAGGATCGTCCTATGATCGAAATACTCATCACGCTAATTATTGCAATCATCATCATTACGGTGGCTTTTTCGTTGCTCGGCAGGAAAGACGTGACGAATCCGGATGAGATGAACTTATATTCAACCGCTTTGAATCACATGCTGAATGGCGAAGACAAAGCCGCGATTAAGTTTTTCAAAGAGATCGTTCGGAAAAACTCGGATAATGTTGACGCTTATATCAAATTGGGCGTTCTGTTCCGGAGAAACGGAAGAATGGAAAGCGCTCTGAAGATGCACGAAAACCTTCTCCTGCGCAGTGGGATCAGTCTCATTCAACAGTTTGAAATCCTGCGAAATCTCGTCGATGATTATCTCGCGGCGGACGATCAGGCCAGAGCGTTGTCCAGCGCGGAAAAAATCCTGAATCTCGATCAGAAAAATATCTGGGCGTTGGAGAAACTTCAGGCCATTCATCGCAACCTCGGACAGTGGGACAAAGCGTATCAGAACCTCGAACAGGTTCTGGAACTCCGGAAAGAAAGGAATGACCGCCTGCTGGCGTTGTATAAAGTTCAGGAAGGCTCGATGAAGTACAACGAAGGATTTTTTCATGATGCGCGATTGCTTTTCCGGAAAGCGATCCGCATCGATCCGACGTGCGAGGCTCCGTATTTTTACATTGCAAACTCATATGCCAAAGACGGGCGTGAAGTCGAAGCCGTCGAATGGTGGGTTAAGTTTGCCGATATTTCACCGAGCCATGCTTATCTTGTTTTCCGGCGGCTCCAAACTGTTCTGTTCAACCTCGGCAATTTTGGGAAAATTCAAAGCTTTTACGAAAACATCTTAAGTCGTCAGCCGGGGGATATCAGGACCATCACGGCATTGGCTGGCTTTTACGAGCGGAAAGGCGAACTTGGAAAGGCATTGTCTCTGATAGAGGAACTTCGCGAGAAGAATCCGGATTCCAATGTCGTCAAAATGGCGCTTTGCAAATTGCTGATCCTGAAAGAACGCTACGCAGAAGCGCATGAAATACTGAACGATTACATCGACAATTACGAAGAACCCGACGATTTTACGTGTTCCAAATGCGGACGCCGGGAAAAGAAAATAACGTGGCTATGTTCAACCTGCGGTCAACCCGACACATACACGATTCATTTATGAAAAAAACGATTTCGATTCTTTTTCTTATCCTTCCAATATTGCTTTCGGCGCAGGATTTATCGGCCTATTACAGCCTTCTCGAAAGCGGCCAGCGGGATTCCGTTCTACGGGCGCTTCCGGCGATCAAAGCGCAGTTTCCGGATAGCCCGGAGGCGCTTTATTTGTCCGGTCTGGTAGAAACGGACGGCGAAAAGGCCCTGCTGATCTATAAAGATGTGCTGAGCAAATATCCGGACAGCCAACGCGCGGATGACGCTTTTCTGAAAGTCATCGAGTTCATTTACACGAAAGGACTTTATAACAAGACGATCAAGTATTCGCGCGACATGATCCGCGTCTATCCGAATTCGGAATTGATCGGCTCGTGCGTCCATTTTTTACTCTGCAGTTTTAATGCGATGAATCGGCGGGATTCCGTCGATTTTTACGTGGATTACTATGCGAAAAATTATCCCGGCATTCAGACGGATTTTGCCGGCTATTCCTGTGCGCCGCGTTTGACGATCGCCGTGCCGCAGAAAACTCCGGTTTCCGTTTCGCCGCCGGCTTCGAAAGAATCCGTTCAGGAGTCCGCGTCTTCGGTTCCAACCGCCGAAATCGAAAAAAAATCGGCCGGAAAATATACGCTTCAGTTCGGCGCCTTTTCCAACGAGAGCAATGCCAGCGCGCTCAAATCACGACTCAAATCAGCCGGACTCGAGCCATTTATCCAGCCGCTGAATCTGAATAACAAGTCTCTGCTTTCCGTTCGGGCTGGCTCGTTCGTGACCAAAGATGAGGCGCGAAAAGTTGGCGAAAAATTGAAACTTGAAAAGAAAATCGACTATGTCATTGTCGAGAAATAGAACATGGGAATGAATGCGTCCCCGGTGGGCGTCACGGTCTTCAAAATCGCTGTTCCCGAAATTTTCGGGAAGCTGGGTTCGACTCCCAGACGTTCCCGCGAATCGTCCTGCGAAATCTAAACCGCAGGGAAGTTGTTTGTAAAAAAATGGTCATGGGGTGCTCGCCCGACTGATTCTAAAGGCAGCTGAGAAATACCCGTTGAACCTGATCTGGATAATGCCAGCGAAGGGAGGCAATCATGAAAATTACCGCTCGTTCTTTCTTCTTCTTTTGCATCTTCTTTTGGGCGAATGCATCGTCTTTTGCGACGAATTTCATCACTGGTCGAATCCTCTCGGAAAACACAAAAAGCCCCGTCGCTTACGCCGATGTTTATATTTCGGAAACCGGCGAAGGAACGATTTCCGGGTCGGACGGTCGATTCCGATTATCCGTAAAAAAATTACCGGGTGAACTGCATGTCAGTCACATTGCGTTCGAACCGGCGATCGTCCGCGTCGAAAGCCCAAATCTCGGCGAGATATTCCTGACTCCTGCCGTACTGACTGGCGAGGAAGTGTTGGCGACGGCTTCGCGCGCCGTTCCGGGAAAAACGCCCGTCGCTTTCACGACGCTCGAAAAATCCGACATCGATCAGGCCTATTTTCAGCAGGATGTGCCGATGGTACTGAACGACTTGCCCGGCGTTTTTTCTTATTCGGACGCCGGCAATGGAATCGGTTACAGCTATCTGAAAATCCGTGGCTTTCAGCAAGATCGGATCGGTGTGATGGTCAATGGGATTCCGCTGAACGATCCGGAATCGCACGCCGTTTACTGGGTCGATCATGGCGACGTTTTGTCGTCAACCGGCAATATTCAGGTTCAGCGCGGCGTCGGCAATTCGCTTTACGGAACGTCGGTTTTCGGAGGAACGGTCAATCTGGTGACGAATTATTTGGCGCTCGATCCGGGACTCGCTGTCGAAACCGGTTACGGAAATTACACTCAGAAAGGATTGAATCTTCCGTCAACCAAAGCGTCTCTGTCTTATTGTGGAAGGCCGTGGAAAGATCAAAGCTTTATCGTCTATTCACGGATCAGCCGGTTACAAAGCGCCGGCTATCGAAACGGCAGTGGCGCGGAGCAAACTTCGATTCATGCCGGGATCGAAAAAAATGGAAAAGACAGGATGACCCGCATCGAGGCAATGAGCGGAGACGAAACGACCGCTTTCTCGTGGGAAGGCGTCGCGCCCGCTTACGGCTTCGATCTCGACAATAGAACAGACCGGCGGTATAATTTTTACGCCGATCCGGATTACAATGGCGGATTCGACGATCTGAATCGGGATGTTTTCCGGCAAACGCTTTTGTCCTTTCAGCACAGCCGTAAAATCTCGGGCAATTTGATCGATCTGACGGCTTACCGGATTTTTGGAAAAGGATATTACCAGCAGTTCAAAGGCGACGTCGATGCCGGAGAATACAATCTGGGAGATCTAGCTGTCGGTGAATCGGAATCAATCGATCTGTTGAGAAGAAAATGGCTGGAAAACGGTTACTGGGGAATCATTTCCCATCTGAATCGCCATTTTGCATTTGGAGAATTGACCGTCGGCGGCGATATGCGCTTCTACAAATCCGAGCACTTTGGAAAAGTGGCTGAAATTTATTCGCCATCTTCGGCGAATTCCGGAAATCGACGCTATTATTCGCACGACAGCAAAAAAATCAGCGGTGCGTCATACGTCCATGCGCTGATCGATCTGACGAAAAATCTGACTCTGATGGCCGATGTTCGATATCTCGGGCACCGATATTTTTTCAATCAGGATACGATGGGTGCGTTCGTAAACGGATACAAATATGGATTGTCGTATGACTTTGTTGATCCGCATTTCGGCTTGAATTGGAAGATCGGCAAAGACATCAATGCTTTTGTCAATTATTCGACCGCGCATCACGAGCCGGGCGACGGCGACTTGTACGATCACGACGATCCCGAAGATTTTCCGAAAGTAAATTTTTCCGACAAGCGCTACGATTCACCGTTGTTAGAAACTGAATTCCTGACCGATTTTGAATTAGGTGCCGCTTTCAGTTCCGAAAAATGGTCGGCGCAGGTCAATCTTTATCGAATGGATTTTAGGAATGAATTGATACCGGTCGAGTATCGTTACACGGACGCGGATAAAGTTTATCATGCCAACGCAGAGCGGACGATTCATCAGGGGATCGAAGCAACTGTTTCATCCCGAATTAACTCGTGGCTGAATGTCGATGGTAATTTGACATATGCCGATAACCGTCTGATTTCGTTTCAGGCTGATTCGATTGGGTGGAGCGGTGTCGCGGATTTTCACGATCGTATTCTTCCCGGGTTTCCCGCGCTTCAGATCAAAGGCAAGATGACCTGTCAGTACAAGTTCGTCGAATCGTGGATGCAGGTTTTATGTATCGGTCAGCAATATATCGATTTTGCGAACACCGAATCGGCGGCAATTCCTTCTTACCAGATCGTGAATTTCGGAACGCGGATCGAAATGCCCGCATTCCGACGCCTGAAATGGGCGCTGACATTCCGGATCAACAACGTTTTTGACGTTCTATACGAAACATTCGGTTACAACTATTATTATGAAATGTGTGGCGACGAACGCCAGCGGATCGATTTGTACTGGCCTGCCGCAACCCGCAATTACTATCTGACGCTGACGGCACAGTTCGATTAGAAACGGCGGGAGACGCAGGTTTTTCCCGGAAAAGGAAAGATATCGGCAAAATTGTATGAAAACCTGCCGATATTTTATCCGGCAATCACTAAATTAGTCCGTGACTGAAACGCTGAAAAGAGAGCACCGACCGCTTCGGAAAAGACAGAGAACGACGAGCGCGTTTTTCGACGAAAAACGCGGGGATAGAGAACGGAATATTTCCGTGCAAAACCGGCGAATGAAAGACCTTGCCAATTTCAAGTTGATTGGTTAAAATTCCCGAAGATTTATGGGAGAACCGAGCAAATTATATCTCATCGATGGGTCGGCAATTGCCTATCGTTCCTACTTCGGAATGATTCGCAACAGACTATCCACGTCGAAAGGATTGGCAACGGGTGCGACGTTTGCCTTCGTGAATGCACTCCGAAAAATCATCAGCGACGAGAAGCCGGATTTTATCGGAATGGCGTTTGACGCTCCGGAAAAAACCTTCCGCCACCGGATTTATCCCGAATACAAAGCGACGCGTGAAGCGATGCCGGAAGACCTCGTCGCCCAATTGCCGTGGATGTTTAAAATCACGCGGGCGATGAATATTCCGCTCATCATTCAGCCGGAATATGAAGCGGACGATATCATTGGAACGCTGGCGATGGAAGGAAAAAAACGCAACTTTCTCGTCTATATGGTCACCGGCGACAAAGATTTTATGCAGTTAATAGGCGATGGCGCACGCATTTACAAACCGCACTCTTCTCAGAAAGATGTCGAGATCATCGACGTGCAGGATGTCGTCGGGAAATTCGGCATTCGGCCGGAACAGGTAGCCGATTTTCTTGCGCTTGTAGGCGATTCGTCGGATAACATACCCGGCATCAAAGGCGTCGGTCCGGCGAAAGCAACGCCGCTTTTACAGGAATGGGGCTCGCTCGAAAACATCCTTGCTCACGTCGATGAAATCCCGAATGAGCGCATCGCTTCGATGATTCGCGACGGCGCCGAAAGCGCCCGTTTTTCCAGATTATTGGCAACGATCAAAACGGATGTTCCACTCGAAACCGAACTTGATGACCTGCGCTTTTCAGGCGTCAACGACCTCGAACTGACGAAGATTTACGAGGAACTGGAATTCACCTCGCTCATCAAATCGGACTCGAAAAGCGAACCGGCCGAAAAGCCGATTAAAAATTACCGCACGATTCGCACGCTGGGCGAGGTTCGGTCGCTCGTGAAAAGTTTGCAAAAAGTTGCGCTGGTTTCGGTCGATCTCGAGACGACATCGGTCTCGCCGATGCTCGCGGAAATCGTTGGCATCGCGCTAAGCTGGCAACAGAATCAGGGCGTTTACATCCCGATCCAGTCGCCGTCCGCGCAGGCGTCGCTGTTTTCCGGAGAAAGCAATTTCGCTCTCCTGAACGAACTGAAACCGCTTCTCGAAAATCCTGGAATCCTCAAATGCGGTCAGAATTTGAAATACGATACGCTGATTCTGCGAAGGAATGGCATTGAACTCGCAGGCGTCGATTTCGATACGATGATCGCCGCGTTCCTGATCCAGCCGGATTCGCGCAGTTACAAATTAGATAAATTGAGTCAATACTATCTCGGCTATACGATGCAACCGATCGAGGAACTCATCGGAAGCGGAAAAAACCAGATTACCATGGATCAGGTCGATGTCGAAAAAGTCGGTTGGTACGCATCGGAGGACGCCGACATCG
>JBAZPZ010000008.1:0-38967 GCA_041645495.1 Fidelibacterota bacterium
CATTTTAACTCCTTTTTTTGGAGCTTAAATTGGAAAAAGTGTAACCTATGTGCTGCTACTAAATTACGCATTAAGTGTAACCTATCTTATGCAACTTTTTATGTAACCTATGTTGTGCAACTTGTCATATAGAGAACTTATAACGTGATTCTGTCCATCATAATTGCCTTTAAAAGAAGCAATACCACTTCTGCCAATCGGATTGAATCCATCGCCACTGTTTGTGGAAGAAGCGTCAATATCGGCTGTCTGGATAAAATATTTGCCAGCAACCCAGTCACCAGATGTATTGCTTAGTTCCAACAGATCGTTGAGATTAGCAATTTGATATGGACTGCCGGATGTTCCGGCGCCGCCGCTGTAGGTGCCGGCGAAGGCTCCGGATAAACTGAATACTACTGCACAAACTATTAAAGCCCTTCTTTTCATAATCATCTCCTGCTATTTTTCATGATCTAATCCTTACGACATCTCTACGGTATAAAATCTAATGAAGTATTTGTTATTTAATAAAAACCATTTTCTGATAATTGGCATGGCTTCCCGATCGTAAACACACGAAATAAACTCCGCTTCCCAGGTTCTGCGGGCTTTATCCACGCGTCAAGAGTTAATGCCTCAGTCATATTCAAGTTATCATTATGAGTAATCTCCACATAATCATTCACGCCGTCGAACCCCAGTGCATTCCCTGCCCCTTGCGCAAAAACTTGAACAGTAAATAGAGAAAATAACAAAACCCTCATCTTGATTTTCATAACATTTCTCCCTTATTTTGTCCTCTACAAAAGTGTTAGTTTTTCTTTCTATTTGATGAGTACAATCTTCCTGGCGCTATTCTGGTCAATGATTGTTGTCATCAGAAAATATATCCCCGAACTCAACTCCCGGCAATTCACACCGCGGTACCCGCCGGTTTGCCCAAAAATAATCTTAAAACCGATAATCAGAAGAATGCCAGTTTTCACGGAAAATAGATTCCGTTTCATATCCTGTACATCCTCTGTATCCATTGTCCCATGTTGCGCGAAAAATGCGCAAAGCCGCCCGCTTCTCCCGAAAGGAGATTTCCCGACACCGAAGTCCCGTTTGGTTCGATCGTTTATCATATCAATTATTCAAATACCGGTAAAAGTTTAACGACGGAATTCAATATTGCCAAGAAGATTTTTGCAGATTCGGCATCCGATTAAACTATTTTGATACGCGGCACACTCACCGCTAATAATTTACCGCTTGATAATTCGCTTTTTCTTAAATAGAATAACACGAAGATGAATTTTAATGAAAACGATCGATAACATGACTCAGCCTCCGCTCCATCCAGATTCTTCTTCCGGCGCGGACTCTTTCCGAACGAGCAACCGGCACATTCACTCGTATTTGTCGCCCTGCGCCGATCGATCTATGACAATCCCGAACATCGTCGAAGGATCGGAAGAATTGGGAATGAAATCGATAGCCATCGTCGATCATCACCCGATTCCGAATCAGAATATTTTAAAAAACATCGACACGCACCGGCGCGAGTTAGCCGATTTAAAAACGTCGTTGAACATTTCGTTAGGCGCGGAACTTTCCGCTTACGATGTCGGAAAATACGCAGATTCTTTGGAAGTCAACCGGCAAATTCCCTACCGGCTCTACTCATGCAACCATTATCACCAATCGTTTTGGAAACATCCGGCAAAAAGAACACCGCGCGGTTATGCGAGTCACATGCTGGCAATTCTCCGCGAATTGATTCCGACAGGACGCGCGGATTGCATCGCGCATCCATTTATCGGTTTCTACATTCCACACCTTTTGCCCTACTCTTCCGAAGTGACAAAGTCGATTACAGACGACGAACTCGCGGAAATCATGGAACTCGGGAAACGGTTTAAGGTCGCATGGGAAATCAACGCGAATACGATATTTTACGATTTCACTTTTGCCCGGCGATACTGGAAAATCGGAACGGAAATCGGCGTCGAGTTCCGGTTCGGCACCGATGCGCATCAATTGAGAAATCTCATGAACGACGCGCCGTATTTGCTTTTCAACAGGGAAATTCCATCTTAAAATGAAACTTTTAAAATCTTTTCAGAATAAAACAGGAGATTGAAATGCCCGAAGATTTTCATATCCGAATCGCCGAGCCGAAAGACGCCGATGATTTGATCGAGTTCAACATTGCGATGGCTAAAGAAACGGAAAACAAGATTCTGCCGCCGGAAATCATCACCGCCGGCGTTCACAACTTATTCGCCCATCCCGAATATTCGGGATTTTATTTAGTCGCCGAAACGAACGGCGAAATCGCCGGCGCGCTAATGGTTACGACCGAATGGAGCGATTGGCGGAACGGCTTGTTCTGGTGGATTCAGAGTGTGTACGTCAAACCGAAATTCCGCAGGCAGGGCATTTACCGGAAGATGTACGAAGAGTTGCATTCCCGATAAGTCGGTCGTTGTGAATTGCATCGTCCGCGAGTAAATTTATCCGTTAGAATTGAAAGAAGATAAAACCAATATTTAAGCCGAGGATATTTGTCATGTTCAATCTTCGCTTCGCCGCCCGCCGGTTTCATCCGGCATACCTGATTCTCGCCTTTGCTCTTTTATCCGCCTGTTCGCCGAAACAACCCGTAGCGCCGCCGATCGCACAGATTATCTCCAAAACGACCGTCATTCATGGCGACACGCTCATGGACAACTATTATTGGTTGCGCGATAAGACGAATCCGGAAGTCATCAAGTATCTCGAAGACGAAAACGCTTACACGGCATCCGTCATGAAGCATACGGAAAAACTCCAGAAAAAACTGTACAAAGAAATGCTTAGCAGAATTCAGGAGACCGATCTGTCGGTTCCATCCCGGAAGGACGATTATTTCTATTATCAGCGCACCGTCAAAGGCAAACAGTATCCGATTTATTGCCGGAAAAAGGGAAACTTGAATGCCGCCGAAGAGATCCTTCTGGATCAAAACGAACTGGCGAAAGGTCATTCGTATCTCGAAGTCGGCGTCTATAATGTCTCTCCGGATCACCGGATTCTCGCCTATTCCGTCGATGCAAACGGCTCGGAACAGTACGATCTCCGCTTCAAAGACCTAAGCACCGGTCAGACGCTTTCCGAAACGATTCCGAACACCTATTACGGCGCGGAATGGGCTAACGACAACAAAACTTTCTTTTACACAACACTCGACAGCATCGGTCGCCCATCCCGATTCATTCGGGATTCCGGCATGAAATCGGAACCGATCCGAAAAACGATGCGCTGGTTTTTGAGGAACCCGACGAAGCGTTCTATATGAACTTTTTCAAGACGCGAAGCGAAGAATTCCTGATGATCGAACTCGGTTCCATGACGACGACCGAAGTCTATTTTATCCGCGCCGATCAGCCGACTTCCCAACCGACATCGATCACCAAACGCAAAAGCGGCATCGAATATTATGTCGATCACCACGGCGATTATTTTTATGTCATGACCAACGAAAACGCGCTGAATTTCAAACTGATGAAAGCGCCGGTTGCCGCATTCGCCCGGAAAAACTGGAAAGAGGTTATCGCGCATCGTTCCGACGTGAAATTGGAAGGCGTGGACTTTTTCCGGAATTTTGAGATCGTTTACGAACGTGAACTGGGACTTGAAAAAATCCTCGTAACGAATCTGACGGACGATCAATCCTTCCTTATCGATTTCCCGGAACCGGTCTATTCCGTTTTCCCGTCCGACAATCCCGAATTCGATACGGAAGTCTTCCGCTTTTCCTACACGTCGATGATCACACCGAAATCCATCTTCGATTACAATCTCAAGACGAAGACGCGCGAATTGAAGAAACAAGACAAAGTGCTGGGAGAATTTGCCTCTTCCGACTATGTCACCGAACGCATCTTTGCACCGGCGAGCGACGGGAAACAAATTCCCATTTCATTGGTCTATCGAAAAGGATTGCAAAAAGACGGAACCACGCCATTGTTCCTCTATGCTTACGGCTCGTACGGTTCGCCGACCGATCCGACCTTTTCATCTTCGCGGCTCAGTCCCGATGCTTCGGGATCGTGGTTTTGTCTATGCCATCGCGCATGTTCGCGGCGGCGGCGAAATGGGACGTCAATGGTACGATGACGGCAAGATGCTAAAGAAGAAAAACACATTCACGGATTTCATTGCCTGCGCCGATTACCTGATCGCTCAGAAATATACGAACAAGGACAAATTAGTAGCCTCCGGAGGAAGCGCCGGCGGTTTGCTGATGGGCACGATCGTCAACATGCGCCCGGAATTGTTCAAAGCGGTCGTTGCGCAAGTGCCATTCATCGATGTCATCAACACGATGATAGATCCGACGATTCCACTGACGGTTATCGAATACGAAGAATGGGGAAATCCGAACATTCTAAAAGAATATAAATATCTGAAAACCTATTCGCCGTATGATAACGTCGTCGCAAAGGATTATCCAAACCTGCTGATCACCGCCGGACTCAACGATCCGCGTGTTGCATACTGGGAACCGGCTAAATGGACGGCAAAACTTCGCACTCTGAAAACGGATAAAAACAGATTGATTCTGAAAACCGACATGGGAAAAGGACATTTCTCGGCGACCGGACGATATGATTATCTCCACGACCTTGCCTTTGAATACACATTCGTTTTCGATGTCCTGAACATTCAAAACTAACTATCGGAGAAAAACATCATGTCATTTCACGAAGATCGAACCGTCAAATGCCCCGAATGCGGAGTCGAACAAATCGTCCAAATCTGGAATTCGCTGAACGTGAGCCTGAATCCGAACGAAAAGAACAAACTCTTTGACGGCGGGATTAACCTGTTCATCTGCGAATCGTGCGGTCATAAAGCCTACATCCCGGTTTCGTTTCTCTATCACGATATGGATCGCAAGTTTTGCGTGCAGTATTTTCCATCGACATCCATGAAAAAAGCGGAATTTCTGACGCTGTTCAATTCGGACGGCTCGATGAGAATCTCCGAAAACGTTGAATTTGCCGTTCCGGACTACATGAAAAACGTTCAAGTCGTGTTCAGCATGGACGAATTGGTACGATATGTTCTTTTCCGCGAAATGCTCATCGAATATCATCTTAACACCGAAAATCAGGAGGAAAAAAATGGAAGATCTGCATAACCAACCGACGTTAAATCCGAAGAAAAACACCAAAGCGACTTCCGCCAGAATCTGGCTGATCGTGATCTTGTTAATTTTTACGTTATTCGACCTCGGCTTTAAGAATCTCTATCCGTTTCTGGCGGTCACGGAACCTTCCGGCGGAAAGGCGCTTGTTATCGAAGGCGAGTTGCCGGACAATGTGATTCAGGAAGCGACAAAAGTCTTTCTGGACGGAAAATATGAAAAAATCTACACGACCGGAGGACCGCTTCAGCAAGGTTATTTTCTATCGAAATATAAAACGAACGCGGAACTGACAAAGGCGACGTTGAAAGAGATCGGCTTTGACGAAAAACGCGTCGTCGCCGTTCCTTGCCCCAAAGCCGACAAAGACCGGACATTTGCCGCCGCAATTGCTTTGAAAGAATATTTGGTCGCGTCCGACACGACAGTGAAGTCGCTCGACGTTCTTTCACTCGGACCGCACGCCCGCCGAAGCCAATTACTCTATCAAAAAGCGCTGGGAAAGGAATTTCAAGTCGGGATCATTGCCTCGCATCAGGTCGGATTCACGCCGGAAAAATGGTGGAAATCCAGCGACGGCGTCCGAATGGTTTTAGATGAGTCGATCGCTTACGTCTATGCGCGTATCTTTTTCTCGACGAATAAATGAATTCAAGAGGATTGAAATGAAGACTTTACCATTTCGCATCCGTTTCCTGCTCGTGGCAATTTTCATGTTGTTTGTTTTCGGTTGTTCAAAGGACGCTGATTTGTTATGAAAATATGGTTTAACATTATCAGTGGCGGATCTTTTAATTAGGAATTTTCCGCGTGTTCCGTGGGCAATTATTTTCTCTCTATGTAACCACAAAGGCACGAAGACACAAAGAAAAGGCAAAGATAGAAAACAACAGACGCTGAAGGACGCTGATTTGTTATGAAAATATGGTTTAACATTATCAGTGGCGGATCTTTTAATTGGGAATTTTCCGCGTGTTCCGTGGGCAATTATTTTCTCTCTATGTAACCACAAAGGCACGAAGACACAAAGAAAAGGCAAAGGCAAAGATAGAAAACAACAGACGCTGAAGGACGCTGATTTGTTATGAAATATATTTCTGTTCCATCAGGTTCTCAAACCTGATGGGTTCATGGATACTGTGGTTGGCGACGCTCCGGGTCAGATTTGAGAATCTGACGCAACGGGAAAAATGTCTGAATCGCTGATTAAGCAGATTACGCTGATTTGGCTGATTAAAAAGAACAAAGCCGGAAAAGGGAATCTGTGAAATCCATAAATCAGCATAATCTGTGATTCTGACAGTGTTATGAATGAAGCAAACAAATATTCAGATATTTCATGGATGCCGTGCCGTGCTACTCTTGACCTTAATCTTGACCTTAATCTGTCTTCTCCCTTTTCGTGTATTTTCCCCGCCGCAGAAGGGTTTCGTCTTTTTTCCGCCAGAGGCGGACAGGCTATGGTCAAAATATTTGCGTTCATTCGTGGGAACTTGTCCCGATATTGTTCGGGATTCGTGGTTCCGAAACGTATCTACCACCGTTTATTCCAGTGGATCAGCGCAACCGAATCGCCGATCGCTTCGCTCAAGGTCTTCACTTCGAGAGAACCTTTTTCGACTGTGATGACCAGATCGGAAATATCTAAAAGAGCGTTGGGACGACCGGCTTCTTTCGACTCCAGCGGGCTTCTATCCTGATACAGAACGACGAATTTATCCTTCTTAAAAATAAAATCACCGACGCCAAAAACGTATCGATTGATCTCCGCTCCCTTTCCACTTCCAACAAGACAATAGACGCCGTTTTCAATCGTCGCCAACCAAGAAAAGTAATCAGTCACTTTGTAGGAGTTTCGTTCCGGCAGAGGCAATTTTCCGAAGTAATTGATCATTGGTCTGCCACCGAGTTCCGCCGCCCGAACGATAAAAGAGCCGAAGTTGCCGCCGATCCAATTGACCGTCTGATGATCCGACCAATAATCGTTCCATCCGCCGGCATTGGCAATGAACGGTACATTCCGGAAGCACATCAGGTTGTCCGCGAAAAGATTGCCGGTAGAAGCGCGCACGCTGATTCGGAGTACTTCATCCGAAAGACCGCCGTAATCATAACCACGAACGACGAACCGGCTCTCTATTCCGGGAGTCGAAACGAATTCCCGACCGAACGCGACACTGACTTTGAAATGAACTGTTCCCGGAAAATAAGTCTCGATCGACGGAAGCGATTTCAATTCCACGAACCATTTATCGTTCCATTCGGGAATTGGAATCTCGCGATAATGAATCCGCGCCCACGGATCAATTTTTGTCGGCGTATTTGTATAGATCGTGTCCGTTTTTTCCGGAAGAATTGCGTACCATCGGATAAGCGGTTGTCTTTTCTCGAAATCTTCCCATTTGGCGATTCGGTCGGATGAAATCGTGTCGCCGTTTAAAACAACGTCGTGCATCGGCGTCAAATAAGTTGGCGAATAAAGTCCGTTCAAACGCACCGCCAGAACCAGCGAAAGCTGTGCGGTATCGCCGGAAGACAGAATTTTGCTGGAATCGCTGGCAACTGCCGAATAATTGATCCGGCTGACGATAAACGCCTGAACGAATTGCATCGGCGTTGCCGAATAACCAAGGCTCGAGAAAAACAACGCACAAACAATCGGTCTGCAACTTTTTCTTAGCCATTTTCTCAATCGATTCATGGTAAAAATTTAGGTTAAAAAATTGCGGGAAGACATTGAAATATTTTCGGAGGCTTTCTCCGATATATCAAACCAAACAGGAAAAAATCCTCTACCGAACTTCTTGCCGATTTTGTAACTTAAAAAAGTGAACTTGACGTATCCAAATATGAACGGCAAATTAAGTCAACACAAACGGAAATCATATCCAAAATCCATTTTAAAACGAGGTGAATGATGAGCAACGCGAAGTTTACATTACCGAATCCAGTCAACGAACCGATTCTCGGTTACATGCCCGGCAGTCCGGAAAAGAAGGCGTTAAAAGCCATGCTTGCGAAGATGTCCGCCGAAGAAATTGAAATTTCTTTGATTATCGGCGGCAAGGAAGTTCGCACCGGGAAAATCGGCCAGTGCGTCATGCCGCACGACCATCATCACGTGTTAGCGACTTATCACATGGCCGGAACGAAGGAAGTCGAAGCCGCTGTCGCCGCTTCGCAAATCGCATGGAAAACTTGGTCGGTGATGCCGTGGTGGGAACGCGCCAGCATCTTTAAGAAAATCGCTGCTCTACTTGCCGGTCCGTGGCGGGCGACTTTGAATGCCGCGACAATGTTGAATCAGAGTAAGAACGTTTATCAGGCGGAAATCGATTCTGCATGCGAATTGACCGATTTTTTCAATTTCAACGTCAAATACATGGAGATGATCTATGAACAACAACCTTCTTCGCCCGCGGGGCAATGGAATCGCCTCGAACAGCGCGCGCTGGAAGGTTTTGTCTTCGCGGTAACGCCGTTCAATTTCACATCGATTGCCGGAAACTTGCCGACTGCACCTGCGATAATGGGCAACGTCGTTCTGTGGAAACCGGCTTCGTCCGCCGTTTTCTCCGCTTACTATTTGATGAAATTGTTCAAAGACGCCGGTTTGCCGGACGGCGTCATCAACTTCATTCCCGGTTCCGGCAGAGAGGTCGGTCCGAATGTTCTGACGAATCCGTTGCTGGCTGGCGTTCATTTTACCGGTTCGACCGCCGTTTTCCAGAACATGTGGCAGACAATCGGCGCCAACATCGCCAACTATCGCAGTTATCCGCGAATCGTCGGAGAAACCGGCGGAAAAGATTTTATCTTCGCTCACGCCAGCGCCGATGTCGATGAACTGAACACCGCGATCGTCCGCGGCGCCTTCGAATATCAGGGACAAAAATGTTCCGCCGCTTCCCGCGCCTATGTTCCCGAATCGCTATGGCCGGTTTTGCGGGAAAAACTGATCGCGACCATTCGCACGATACAAATCGGCAACGTCGCAGATTTTCGGAATCTGATGAACGCAGTGATCGATAAATCCGCATTCACGAACATTACCGGTTACATCGACTACGCGAAAAATTCTCCCGACGCCGAGATAATCGCTGGCGGTAATTACGACGACGCGAAAGGTTATTTCATCGAGCCGACCGTTATTCTGGCAAAAGAGCCGCATTTCAAGACGATGGAAGAGGAAATCTTCGGGCCGGTGATGACAATTTACGTCTATCCGGACGACAAATTCGAAGAAACGTTGGCCATCTGCGATCAAACATCGCCGTACGCGCTGACCGGTTCCATCATCGCCAAAGACCGCATCGCCGTCGGAATCGCATCGAAGGTGTTGTTGAATGCAGCGGGAAATTTCTATATCAACGACAAACCGACGGGCGCCGTCGTCGGTCAACAACCTTTCGGCGGTTCGCGCGCTTCCGGAACCAACGATAAAGCGGGAAGCATGATCAACCTGCTGAGATGGGTTTCTCCACGGGCGACGAAAGAGACTTTGGTTCCACCGAAAGATTATCGCTATCCGTTTATGGCCGAAGAATAGGCAAAACGAAACGCTTCGAAAAAGCCCCGCAACCTGTCGGGGCTTTTTCATTTTCGGATGATTGCCACACATTTCGGAAAAGTCCGATTAGAAATTCCGGCTTCTGTCGCTTAAATTTTCCCTGTGAAAAAAACCGGCGTACAAATAATATTCTTCGACCTCGACGGCACACTCATCGATTCGTCGTTCGATCTGATGACGAGCATCAATCTCATGCTGGCACGATACAATTTTCAACCGATTTCTTATCGGCAATGCATTCAGTTTGTCGGCGACGGCATTCCGAAACTCGTCAGCCGTGCGCTTGGCGCCTCAGTTCATCAAAATCCCAATGCCGAAACCGAACCGGAAGTTTTACGTCAGGCTGTTGAACTTTTTCGGGAAAATTATGCCAATCACCTTGTCGATCAAACGCGCCTCTATCCCGGAGTCTCGGAAACCTTGTCGAAACTATGCGATTTCAAATTGGCTGTCATTTCGAACAAATCTTATGATTTCTCGGTTGAAATTCTCACGCGATTACAAATCGTAGAATTTTTCGATTTGATTCTGGGCGGCGATTCGCTGGCGGAGAAAAAGCCGTCTCCCCAACCGATTTTGTACGCTTTGGACAAATTCAAAATTTCACCCGCTCAGGCGCTCATTGTTGGCGACGGAGAGAACGATATTCTGGCGGGAAAATCGGCGGGAATAGCGACTTGCGGTACAACGTACGGATTTCGCTCGAAAGCCGAAATTGCTACGCTGGAACCGGATTTCATGATTGGGAAATTTTCAGAAATTCAGTCTTTAAAATGCCTGAGTTGAGGGAGTGACGCCGGTCGGCTGGTTTTCCATTTTTTCCAGAACTTCCAGCGGTTTCGGATACTTATCGGAAATGACTTTCAATGAATTCCCAATCGCGTCGATATTCTGCTGATCGACCCGCCGCGCCAATTTTTTAATGGAACCCTGAGAATATCGCGAATAGATGAAAAAATATTTGATACCAGCGACCCAAAACGCACCATCTAACAGGTTTGAGACAATCGACGCCATCGTCGATCCGACTAAGAGGAATGAGTACGCGCCGTTTTGGTAATCGCCCGCGTAAATGTGTCCTGTTCCGGGAACGATTCGGGAAGAAATCACGGCTAATTTTTTAGATTTTTGTGGCGTGTTTTTCACCGTACTAATTTCCTGTTGAAGCGATTTTAACTCCGCGCGTTGAACACCTTCGAGACAGACTATTCCGGTGTCCCATTTCGCTTCGTAAAAAAACGTCCAGGCTTTCACATACAAAAGATTCTCTTTTTGCTCACCTGACAAATCCAGAGCAAGGTAATCGAGCGTTCGTCGCATAGATTCGTAATCAAAAGCATCCCAATACATTTTGGCGAGGAGAATGAGACAGTTCCGATCCAGAGAAGAGGTTTCCGCGTTTGACGCCGCTTGAATCAGCTTCTCAGCGGCTGATTCCCGGTCGCCGCATTTTTCAAGCGCTTTCGCCCATTTAAACAGAACCTCGTCCGACTCGCCGTTGAAAAACGCTTCCCTTTTGTATTCAGTGATCGCTTCGAAATAATGCCCGCGATTGAAAAAATAATCGCCGAGCGTATCCGAGATAGTGAGCCCCGGAAGAATGGTAAGCCAGAGTAAGATTATTCTTTTACCCATTTCTGCCAGTAAGGATTTCGGGTAATGGGATTTATCTGCTCTAATTTCTGCGACCACTCAGTTTCGAGTTCCTGATTGTAGAGTTGACAACCAATGTAACTGCCGTAAATCGTTCCCAGATAAAGAGTCAGTGCCAAACCGGAAGTCACGACGCCTGTGACGACAAGTCCCGATTGATATGCTTTGAATGCGGTGAACCCGAACAAATTGACCATGCCGAATGCGAATAAACCATCTTCCGGTCGCTTGTTGTAAACTTTCCCCAATCCCGGAACGACGCTGGACAGAAACGCTGAAAACATCGGCGACTTTGTTTGATAACCGAGTTTCTGTCGATCTAATTCCAAAGCGGATAATCGAAGCCGTAAACTATCGTCTTGAATATGTGAGAATAATTTAGCATCGAACGAGTCGGGACTTGCTTGAGTTTCTGCTAAATAAATGAAAAATATATCCTTATCGTTTTCGATGCCCAGTTCCCGGATTTTCTCCCAATTTTCTAATTTGGTAAGATTGTAAAAGACGGCGATACGTGCGTCCCAATAGAGAGTGCCGGATGGATATTGAAGCAATTTCTGAAAAGAGGCAACGGCAAAATCGCTTCTTCCGCGAAGTTGATGACTAAGTCCGATAAGGAAATCTACCGTATCATCCCGACTATCCGAGAAATAGCGATACCGTTCCAGTTCCATGGCGGCGCGCAGATAGTCTTTCTCTTGAAAAAGCGAAAGTCCGAACGCACGGAGTTGTCCGGCGTCGAACATCAAAACTGGCGTCTGAGCATTCAGTTGAAGTACTGAAAGAACAAGCACAATGCCGGTGATTCCAAACAGAATCGTTACTTTTTTGCGTTTCATTTGATTTTTGACTGAATCCGGTAGTGTTCCGGTGGATCGGCAAATTTCGCTTCACCTAGTTTATAATATTTGTATCCAAACGGATTGCAGCGCATAAGGCGATCTCCGGCAAGAAGCGTTCCCTTTAAAAAACCAAATTGATGAATAGACTTCAAGGCAAATCTGCTACATGATGGTTCAAATATACAGGATGGCATATCCTGAGACGAAATACCTTTTTGGTAAATCAAAATCCATATCGTCGCAGAAGATTCGATGAGTGAAAATGCAGCTGGTAATGTTTTTTGGGGTGGAAGACTGATGGGTGTTTCCCAATATCCCAACCATTTTTCGGTAGTCTGGCAGAATGCCAAACTACCGAAAATAATAGCCACGAGGACTACGACCTCTGTCAATAAAAGTCTGATTTTCAATGTGCAAATCAGGTTGAGAAGTCGAAAGATTGCTGAATTATTTCCGCAATCCTTCTTTTTGTTCGACTTCTGTCATCGTCTTTCCCTGAAATGCTTCCAATGGTTGCATGATTCCCGGATAAATATTAACACATGGCACGAGCTGAAGCCATTCCATCATGCGGACATTTCTCTCTTTGTACTGAGCCCCAACGCGCGTCCCAAGAAAAAAACTGATTACAGCGCCGGTGACTCCCGCCTTTTCATAGCCGGGTACAGCCCGAAGAATCGGCACGAAGCAAGCGACCATTTCGATCGTCTCAATCTTCTTACCTTCGTTCATCTCCAAACCGACGCGGGGACCAACCAAGCAAGTCGCCAAACAGGGTTTGACTCCGCCTTTCTCCGTCTGGGCGAACACCTGTCCGACCAGCACTAAAAACAAAGTGACAAATACCAAAGTACGTTTCATTTTTTCTCCTCTTTTTCAATTGAGATCACATAGCGATTAAATTAACGACGAAATCTTAATATAATTTTGAGATAAGTGCAAGGTTTTTATACTGGAAGGTAACTATTGTCCACAGGACAACTAATTAATATATCAAAAAATAATTACTGAGAAAATTCTGTTGACTAATCAATTTCCCCTGATTAAAATATCGCCAACTTATATAAGGAGTGTATATGAAGAAAGTATTGTTAACTGGGTTGGTCTTGGTGATTTTGCTTGCAAATGTCGCCCATCCTTTCGAATTCATCGATTCGAAAAAATCAACGTTGTTGGGCGTAAACGTCGGTTTTGGGCATGGGATCGGAGTTGCCGGGCATTTTGAGTTGCCGCCTTATGGTGATCTGGCAATTCTCGCTTTCATTCCGGGTTTCGGTATGGACTTACAAATCGGATTAAATGATGGATTCTTCGTCCAAAACGCCATTTGCGTTCGTGTAAAACCTGTCGATACGCTTCCGCTAATCGCTAAAGTAGGCGTCGGGCTCGGCATCCGATTCGGTGGCGCTGGAATGTATATTCCGGTCGTCGTGGGTGCGGATTACTTTTTTACACCCAAATTGGCCGCAATGACGACGATGACATTTGGCGACGGATTTCGGTTTACGTTGGGAGTAGGTTTCGGTTTCGGTTTTGCAAAAGAAGAATAAAACCCGGTTTCAATCTTATCAAAAAGAGTCAGGTTTGCCTGACTCTTTTTATTTTGGGTCTTTATCGACAGGATGAACCGTCCAGTCCTTTGCCGGGTATAGTTCATCCACAGTCCCATCTAACTTCCTCTGAACAACCTTTTCAATCTTCGCGTTGGCAATGATCGCTTTGCATTGGTCACAGACAAATCGGTGACCGACGACGTATATCGTCGCACCGGTCGTGCCCTGACCGTTTCGTGCGGCCAGAACGACGGCATTGGATTCGGCATGTGAACCAACGGCTCTGCATCGTTCCAAAGAAGTTCCGGACGGAATTTGATGACGATCGCGATAGCAGTATCCGATTTCCAAACAATTCTGCTGATGAGTGGGCGCACCATTGTAGCCGGTTGAAATGATGACCTTATCTCGCACGATTACGGCGCCGACTTTGTTGCGGAAACAGGTCGAGCGTGTCGCTACCTGTTCGGCAATATCCAGAAAATATTCATCCCATGATTTACGCTGATTAAGCGCTTTTTGTATTTCCGCCGGTTTCATCGTCTCTGTCATTCGATCTCCTGAAAATCAATCACTTCGGGAAAATTTACAAAACCGCCTTCATAAATACACTCGTTAATTATCCATCTTTTGTACAGAACCGGGCATGAAGACAAATTCGACTCAATTTCATTCAATATTATCACCCGGATAATTCTTAACAATTTAAAGACATGCAGAAAAATATTCCTACCACTATTAAATAATTAATATTTAAATTCGACAAGATTGATGATATTTAAAGATAATGAGGTTTGTATGTTTGACGCGATCGACCGTGTGTTTTCGTACATCAAAGACAAAGACATCGCATTTATCGATCTGAAATTTACCGACCTTTTCGGCGGCTGGCATCATATCACTTTACCGGCGCCTCGCTTCGATCAACAGACCGTCGAAGAAGGAATCGGATTCGACGCCTCGTCTATGGCTGGCTTCAAGGCTTTGGAAGCGGGTGACATGGTTCTGATCCCGGACATCCGGACGGGATTCCTCGATCCGTTTTTTAATTACCCGACGCTGAGTTTCATTTGCAATATTGCCGAAGCGGACTCGAGAAAACGATTCGGACGCGATCCGCGATTCATTGCCCAACAGAGCGAAGACTATCTCAGATCGACCGGAATCGCCACCGAAAGCAAATGGGGGCCGGAGTTCGAATATTACATTTTCGATAAGATCGATTTCCGCAATGACCCGTACTATACATATTTCAAGATCGATTCGGAAGAGGCCGAATGGGCAAATTATCAGGGCGAAGGCAACCGGTCCGGCTATCAAATCGCTCATCATAAAGGTTATCACGCCATTCCGCCCTTCGATGTTCTTAATGACATTCGGACGGAAACGGTTCGGGTTCTCGAATCCTGCGGCGTCCCGGTAAAATACCATCATCATGAAGTCGGTTCGTCGGGACAGGTCGAGATCGAAGTTGTTCTCGATACGCTGACGCGGATGGGCGACGTGACAATGCTGACGAAATATATTGCCAAGAATGTCGCGCGGAAATTTGGAAAATCGGCGACCTTTATGCCGAAACCGCTCTATCACGAAGCGGGCACCGGCATGCATTTTCACCAGCATCTGTTCAAAAACAGTCAGCCATTGTTCTATGACAAATCCGGTTACGGCGGACTCAGTCAACTGGCGTTATCTTACACTGCTGGAATTCTCAAGCACGCACCGGCATTGACGGGATTTACAAATCCGTCCACAAATTCTTTTCGCAGACTCGTTCCCGGATTCGAAGCGCCAGTGAGTCTTTTTTTCAGCCTCGCCAACCGCAGTTCGGCTGTAAGAATCCCAAAATACACGACAAATCCGATGGAAAAACGCATCGAGTTCAGACCGCCGGACGCCACCTGCAATCCGTACATTGCCATGTCCGCGATGCTTCTGGCAGGAATCGATGGAATTCAAAACAAATTAGATATCCGTCAGGAAGGATTCGGTCCGTTCGATGTAAATCTATTCGCCGAGGAAAATGGACACGTTCGGGAGAAAATCGCCAGCATTCCTACTTCTCTGGAGAATGCGCTCGATTGTCTCGACCGCGACAACGATTTTCTCACGCGCCACGCCATTTTTCCATCCGACCTGATCTCGACATGGATTCAGGAAAAAATGAAAATGGACTTCCTCGAAGATCGAAATCGCCCGACGCCATACGAGTTTCTCCTGTATTACGGAGTTTGAAAAGGATTTCATCTCTTACTTCTAAATTTGTCTAAGATGTTTTAAGTTTTAGCCGGTTTTCTGAAGTCACTTTTCAAAAGGAAAACGATAAACTGAAAGGATATCTCGTCATTGCTTTTCATCACGAATCAAAATTTTCCCACTCTTAACCATCCCAGGAGTCAAAATGAAAAAATTAACTATTCTAATTATCGCGGTGACGATGATGTCAGTTAGCGCGGTAAATTCTCAGACACGCGAGCGCTCAACGATCCCGGTTCAATACACATGGGATTTGACGCAAATCTATCCGACCGACGAAGCCTGGCAGGCGGGAAAGTCTGCTCTCGTCAGCCGGTTAGACGAGATTTTAAAATATCAGGGCAAAATCGGCACTTCTGCCGAGAATCTGTATGACTGTCTGAATCTGCGGAGCGAAATGACAAAAGAATTAATGCGACTTTATGTCTATGCGAACCTGAAGTCCGATATGGACACCCGCGATTCCAAAGTTCTGGCAATGAAACAGGAAATGGGACAAATCTCGACCGATTTCGGCTCAAAATATTCGTTCATCGATCCCGAAATTCTCAAGATCGATCCAAAAACCATCGACAAGTTTTTTGCCGAAAAGAAAGATTTGAAGGTTTTTCGGTTTTACATCAACGACCTTCAACGCAGTCAAAAACATATGCTGTCGGAAAAGGAAGAGAAAATCGTCGCCGAAGCCGGATTGATCTCCGACGCGCCCTATTCGATTTTCGGAATTTTTGCCAACGCCGATTTTCCGTATCCGGATTTGACATTAGGCAATGGATCAATAGTTCACCTCAATCAGGCCGGATTCGGAAAATATCGCACTCTTGAAAACCGTAAAGACCGCGAAGCCGTTTTCCAAACCTTTTTCGGAAGGTTGTACGAATATCGCCGGACGTTTGGCGCTCAATTAGACGCCAATGTGAAAAAGGATATGTTTTATGCCCGCGTCCGCGGCTATGATAATTCCCTTGCAAGCGCTCTGGACAGAGGCAACATTCCTGTTGAAGTTTACAAGACGCTGATTCGAAACGTCAATGACAATCTCGGTTCCTTCTATCGTTACTTAAACCTCAAGAAAAGAATGCTGGGCATCGAACAACTGAAATATTCCGATCTTTACACGTCGGTCGTCAAAGGAATCGACGCGGAATATTCCATCGAAGAAGCGAAGACACTGATCCTCTCGGCGCTAAAGCCGCTCGGAACCGAATACACAAGCACCGTGAATCGCGCATTTGGTGAGCGATGGTTGGATATGTATCCGACTCCCGGAAAACGTAGCGGCGCCTACTCCAACGGTTCGCTGTACGACGTTCATCCTTACATGTTGCTGAATTTTAACGGCATGTATCAGGACGTCAGTACGATGGCGCACGAATTGGGACACACAATGCACAGCTATTTTTCCAACAAAAATCAACCATATCCGACATCGGATTATTCTATTTTCGCCGCGGAAGTTGCCTCGACTCTCAATGAAATCCTTCTCTTTCATTACTATTTAAACACGGTGAAGGACGACAATATGCGGCTTTCACTCCTGATGGAATATCTTGATGGCATCAAATCGACCGTTTTCCGCCAAACGCAATTTGCGGAATTCGAACTCCGCATTCACGAGATGGCGGAGCGCGGCGAACAGCTAACCGGCGACAGCATGACGGAACTGTACAAACAGATCGTTCGCGCTTACTATGGTCACGACAAAGGTATCTGCTATGTTGACGATGTCATCAATATCGAATGGGCGTACATTCCGCATTTTTACTACAATTTTTACGTTTACCAGTATTCGACTTCATGGACGGCGGCAACGGCGTTGGCCGAGAAAGTCCGCAATAGTGAAAAAGGAGCCCTTGAAAAGTACATTGCCTTTCTGTCTTCCGGCGGTTCGGATTATCCAATCAATCTTTTGAAAACCGCCGGCGTCGATATGACGACTTCCGATCCGTTCAATAAAACGATGAAAGAAATGAATTGGGTCATGGACGAGATTGAGAAAATTTTAGCCAAACAGGAAAAATAGTATTTTTTGGAAGCATCCTGAAATGGAGTATAGAAATCCCCGACATAGCGATCGGGGATTTCTTTTTCCGAATCTACTGCACAGATCGAAGCCTTGGTTTTCTATGCGGCGCTAATCACTATTTTCAGACAATTTATCCGACATCGGCACCCACGGTAAGAAAATATCTTGGAATATGCAAATCTGTCCAATAAATTTTTCGCAATTGATACACGAGAATCTTATAGTATTGAAAGTCAAAAAGTTTTTCCCATATAAATCCGGAAGGAGCCTATATGAGAGTCAGATTCTGGGGGGTTCGGGGATCCATCCCGACACCTCCGACGAGCGAGCAGATTCGGGCAAAGATTCTAAGAGCCTTTAAGAATTTTTCTTCGGAAAAGGATTTTAGTTTAAGTCAGGTCGAAGAGTATCTGATGCATTCTTCCGTCGTGGATACCGGATTTGTCGGCGGCAATACCTCCTGCATCGAAGTACGCGCCGACGATAAAATTCTGATATTCGATATGGGAAGCGGACTCAAACGTCTGGGTAACCATCTTCTCAGGCAAGAAAAAACAAAGAACGGTCTTGAAATTCACATCTTTGTGAGTCATACACACTGGGATCACATTCTCGGTTTGCCGTTTTTCGTTCCAGCCTTTTTCCCGAACAACAAACTCATTTTTTACAGCGTTCATCGAAATTTGCGCGACCGGCTGGAAACCCAACAGGACTATCGCTTTTTCCCCGTTTCGCTGGAAAGCATGTCATCAAAAAAGGAATTCGTCCAGCTCGAGCATAAACAGACCATTTCCATCGGAAACGTGACCGTGTCGAATATTCCGCTCTATCATCCCGGCGGCTCTTTCGGATTCCGCGTGGAATGCGGCGGAAAAGTTTTTATTTACGCTACCGATTCGGAATATAAAGATCAGAGTCGCGAAGCCGTCAATCAGAATACCAAATTTTTCCGCGACGCCGATCTCCTTGTTTTCGACGCCCAGTACACTTTCGAGGAATCCATCCACAAAGAAGACTGGGGACACAGTTCCGCGCTTATCGGGATCGATTTCGCCGTCGATGCGAATGCCAAACGTCTGGCGCTCTTTCATCACGAGCCGGAACGCGACGACTTTGAAATCTATGAGATTCTTAAAAAATCCCTCAACTACAAACGGATTAATTACCCGGAATCCAAGTTGGAAATTCTTCTGGCAACCGAAGACCTTGAACTCGAATTGTAATGTCACAATTTTCAAATTTTATCAGTAAATTCTAACCAGAAATGCTCAGAGTATAACAGAGGCGACCGAAATGGACATTACAACGAAGATCAGCATCCCAAACCAAATCCCCGAAATTGAAAAAGTGTGCGACATCGTTTCCACTTTCGGGGAAGAGAAGGGCCTTCCGCAGAAAATCATCTTCGCATTCCATCTCGCTCTGGATGAAATCTTAACGAACATCATCTCGTACGGTTACCGCGACAAGGACGAACATATCATCGATATTCATCTTTCCTTACAAGCCGGGGCGCTGGCTCTGGAAATCATCGACGACAGCGTTCCGTTCGATCCGTCCGATGCGCCTGTTCCGGACGTAAATCAGCCGCTCGAAGAGCGAAAAATCGGCGGACTCGGCATTTATCTTGTGAAAAACTTGATGGATGAAGTCGAATATAAATCAGATAACGGCACCAACCGATTAACATTAAAAAAGAAATTTTAGCATCTACTGCTGAGTGAAAGGGAATTCATGATTATCAAGACTGAAAAGATCAACAACATTAACATCATTTCCATTCAGGGTCGGCTGGATTCCAACACCGCCGGGGAACTCGAACAACGGCTACTTCCGACGATCGATCAAGGCGAAACCCATTTCATTCTGGATTTTTCCGAACTGGACTATATCAGCAGTGCCGGACTTCGCGTTCTCCTGCAAGCCGCGAAAAAAATTAATGCCGTTTGTGGAAAAATGGCAATTTGCGCCGTCAAACCCGAAGTCAAAGAAGTGTTCGACATCGCCGGATTGACGATAATTTTCAAAATGTTCGACAACCCGGACTCCGCCGTCAAGGCGATACTATAAATCGGATCGCAATTCGTCGATCCGACTTTTTCGTAGAAATATCCCATTCATTCCCATCGGAGAGATCGTTTGAGCCGGATTTTTTCCGGATTCTAAATGTTTGAAATGATGTCCAGTCCCTGTGGCGGCGGCATCACCCAGCGAACGGGCTGAATCGTTCCATCTTTCCGAACCGTGCGTTCCACTTTTTTACATTTGATTACAGAATGTTCGATAAACAGATCGTCTTCAATGACCGAACCGAAAATGTACGTCGTTCCTTTAATCGTGACATTATTCCCAATGACGGCGGGAAATTCGTCGCTGCCGGTCACGATGACGCTGGACTCGATGCTCGTGTTGTCGCCGATCCGGACGTTTCCCTTCAGCATGTCGCCTCGCATGATCGTGCAGTTTTTTCCGATAATCATCATCTGATTGGAATAAGTGCTCAGCGAAACGCGTTCATGAATTTTAGCGCCTTTACCGATAACGATATTACCGACCAGCGAACTGCCGGACCGGATAGACACGCCATGACTTAGCTGGACGTTTTTCCCGATATAGACGCCTTTGCCGATCTCGATATCCAGTGGCGGCTGTTTCGCGTCGAGTTCCAGAATCTGGTGAACGACCTCGTCCGCGATGAAAAAATCGTCTTCGTCTTCGATAAAAATGATGTCGCGCAATTGCATCCAGACTTTCCGGCGGGCGATGGTTTCCATTTCCCGCAGGACGCTTTTCACGTTAAATCCGATCACCGCAGAATCGTCGCTGACCGTATAAGCGCCGACGCTGATCCCGTTTTGGTTGAAAATGGAAATGATGTCGGTCAAATAGAGTTCGCCCTGAACATTATCCGGAGTCAACTTACCGATGAAGTTCGAAAGATGTCGGTATTTGACGGCATAAACGCCGGCGTTGTATTCCCGGATTTCCAGCAAGTCGCTTTTCCGAAAACGGTAGCGGCGCTTATTGTAGGTAATTTCATAATCTTTTCCATCCGGGAGCGCGAGAATGTCTTTATGTTCCTTGATCTCTATAACCTTGCCGCGATCGGCATCCGAAGGTTTTCCTTCCGCGTCGAACTCCGGAACACGGAGAATTCGTCCGTATGTGTTTTCCGGAATATCGCCCGAAAATTTCCCTGTCAGAATCATCATTCCGTGTTCGGATTTCTCGAATTCCGTTCTCAGTTGATGAACGACTTCCGGTGTGATTAATCCCATATCGCCGGGCAGAATATAAACATCGCGCAGGTTTTGATAAGAAGCAAGTCCGGAGAGCGCCACTCGCGCCGCGTCTCCTGTTCCTTTTTGTTCTTTCTGATATACGAACAACCGATTCGTCGCTTTTCCGGTTTTCTCGGCGACTTCCCGGGCTTTGATTCCAACGACGATGATTTGATTCGGCGTTTCCAATCCAGTCGATGCCGCATTCGCGACGCGCAGTACCGTCGGAACGCCCCAGATTTCATGCAACATTTTGGAACGGTCGGATTTGATGCGCTTGCCGTGTCCGGCTGCCAAAATGACGGCAACCGGCGAACCGTCGTCGATCAATGTGCCCGAAAGCGTTTGAAGTATCTCAGATAATTGCCCATTTTCGCCGTTTTCCATGATTCCTCCTCTTGGAAACGTTTTGTCTAAAAGAAACCGTCCCGAATCTTCGGGACGGATAAAATTTAGATACCTAAATGGAATTTAAAAATACGATATACAGATAGATCACCGGCGCTCCGACGAAAAATGAATCGAATCTGTCCAAAACGCCGCCGTGACCGAGCAATAAATGTCCGGAATCCTTGATCTGGCCGTCCCGTTTAAATACGGATTCCGCAAAATCGCCGGACTGCCCGAAAACGCCTGCGAGAATTCCGAAAATGACAAGAGATGTCAGATTCAGCGATTCCGGCGCCCAACCGAACGACCGGAAAAGCAACGTCGTCACAACGGCTCCGATCAATCCAGCGACGCAACCCGAAACCGTTTTTCCCGGGCTGATCAACGGCGCCATCTTCGGTCCCTTGATCCATTTTCCGAACACGAACGCCAGCGAATCGCAAATCCAGATCGAAGCGAACAGCAACATCGTCAACTGTCGCGCCTCGATCGGCGAAACGGTCGGGAATTGATTTCCCAGATTCCTCAAAAGTACCAGCGTAGATAGCAAGACCGGCACGTATAGAAATCCCATCGCCGAAACGGAAAGATTGATCGTCGCGCCATCGATACGTTTCGATAAATTATAAAAGACGAAAGAGACGGCGACCACAATAAAAAGGAACATCAACACTTGAGGCAACCAGTAAGAAACGCCGAGCCAGATGATTCCCAGCGCGATGCTGAACCAAGCATATGGTTCGGAGCCTTTGATGCGAGCGATGTGGAAAAACTCGACTTGAGACAACACGGCGATGGCGACGATCAATCCGAGAAAAGGAATTCCGCCAAAATAGATCAACAGCAAGATGCCGGGAATTCCAAATACATTGATAATCATTCGAGTTGCAAAATTATTCATGACTTTCCTCAGTTATATCGGTTGGTTCCATACTTCCCCATTTCACGACGATGACTTCTACTTTTCCGACGCCGTCACCGGTCAATCCGATCTCTTTCGCCGCGCCGTACGACAGATCGAGATCACGCCCCGGAATGAAAGGTCCTCTGTCGTTGATAATGACCGTCACGGATTTGCCCGTCGGCGGATAAGTGACTTTCAGGACGGTTCCAAACGGCAGTGTCTTGTGCGCGGCGGAATTACCGTGCATGTCAAAAATTTCACCGTTTGAGGTATGGCGTCCGTCGAATTCTTCGCCGTAAAACGAAGCGACCATCATCGTTTTCCGTGAAATTCCTTTCAGAATCATTTTCTCTTTGGTTCGAGTCGGCGTCTCCGTCGATCGATACCGCGGCGCGGATGTGCATCCGAAAAGAAAAATCATCGACAAAACCAGACAAGCCGCCGAACGCGTCAAACTTTCGCCTTCCCGACGAGTTCGGCAATCGAACCGATTCCCTGCGCGACACCATATTCTTCCAGAAATTCAAGAATCTCAGCCGCGGCGTTCAGATTGAAAAAATTCACCGTTCCCAATTCGACCGCCGATGCGCCGGCAAGTAGAAATTCAACGACATCCGCTCCGCAGGTAATTCCGCCGACTCCGACGATTGGAATATCGACAGCCCGCCGCGTTTTGATGATGTTCGCAACGGCGATCGGTTTGATTGCCGGGCCGGACAATCCGCCGATAACCGTATTGATCAAAGGTTTTCTCGTTTTGATATCGATTGCCGCGCCGTAAACGGTGTTGATCATCGAAACGGCGTCTGCGCCGCGCTTCTGACACACTTCAGCCAAAATGCGAATATCGGTGACATTCGGCGATAATTTAATCATCAAAAACCGGTCGGTCAGGCCGCGAAATCGTTCGACGATGCGGTCGAGAATTTCCGGCTTGGCGCCGAATTCGATGCCGCCTTCCCGGACATTCGGACAGGAAACGTTCATCTCGTAGCCGGCGATCCATTCCTGCGATTCGAGTTTTTTCAAAGTCTCGGCGTATTCATCTTCCGTCCGACCGGCGATGTTGGCGATGACCTTTCCGGGGAAGCTGCGGAGCGACTCGGATTTCTGTTCGATAAACGCATCGACGCCGATATTCGCCAGACCGATGGAGTTGATCATTCCGGCTGTCGTTTCCGTGACGCGCGGCGATGGGTTACCTGCTCGCGGATGGAGTGTCAGCGATTTCGTCACGATACCGCCGAACCGGCTCAGATCGATCAAATCCGCCAATTCGTCGCCATAGCCGAATGTTCCCGATGCTGTCAGGATCGGATTTTTCAGGTGGAGTTTCGGGCCGATTTGCGTTGACAAATCAATCATCGAAGATCACCTCTTCGGAACGAAAAACCGGTCCGTCTTTGCAAACCAGCAGGTAACCGGCTTCTGCATCGGTCGAATTTTTTTTCACCGTGCATCCCTGACACAAGCCGAGTCCGCACGCCATCACTCTTTCAAAAGAGATCTGGCAGACGAAACGGTATTCTTCAGCGAGACGCGCCAGCGCCGCGTTCATTTTCTCCGGTCCGCAGGCATAAACGACGATAGGTTTTCCCATCTGCGGAAGACGTGAAAGAAAATTGTCAACCGCCGTTCCGTGAAATCCGGTCGTCCCGTCGTCGGAAGACGGATAAAAAGTCTGCAATCGTCCGAATAGCTTCGCGTCCGGCATTTCGTCGCGATTTTTTACGCCCAGAAAAAACAGCGGATCGATCCCGTTTTGAAGAAATTTTTCCGCTAAAAACATCAGCGGCGCAACACCGACACCTCCGCCAACCAGCACATGGCTGACAACGGAAGATTCGACCGAAAACTGATTTCCCAGCGGCCCCAAAATCCTGACGGTTTGTCCGTCTTTCCATGCGGCCATCTGGTGCGTTTGAGCGCCGACGACGCGATAAATCAGAGTGAGAATTTCGTCCGTTGCTCCGGCCACGCTGAATGGTCGGGGAAAAATGCGGATTCTATCGGAAAAATAGATGTTGACGAACTGCCCCGGTTGCGCCGATCGTGAAATCTCCGGACATTTCAGAGTCATCCGGTAAATATTTTTGGCAACCGCGTTGTTTTCCAGAACGATCGCTTCCGTCAGATTTCTCATCTTTCGTTTTCAGCCTCTTCGTCCATCTTTTCGGGCGCCGATTGTGGCGGCTTGTCGTCACGTTTTTCCTGTTCGTCCGGGTTCGCAGGAGGTACCGTAGGTGGCGGAATTTGCTTTTCCTTTTCCGTTGGTTGCACGGTTGGCGTCGTTTGTTGTTCGCTGGCAAATAAAGCCGTCAGGTCGTCGTGCGCAGACCGGGCGTTTTTAAGCAAGACGCTTCTCGGATAGCGGTCGATGAAACGCTGGTAGGTCGCAATGGCGCTGTCAGCACTAAACAGTTTTTGGTGATAAACCCACGCGACGGCAAACGCGCTTTTTTCACCGTAGATCGTTGCCGAATAATTAGTATTGACTCGCTTGAAAACCAAAATCGCCGAATCGGGTTTTTGATCGATCAGGTTTTCAGCGAGCAGATATAATTTTCCGGCTTCGCGTTCATCATCCGGCAAGACTATTTCCCTGTTCTCGATAAAAGCCAGATAGGGCGATTTGGGAAATTGCTCCTTCAACGCGGCGAGATAGAATTTAGACGACGTCGTATCGCTTTCCTTCTCATAGATGAAATACAAAGCGTACAAAGCCTTATCGATCATTTTGTTGAAAAGCGGCGAATGGACGATTTTTTCATACTGAATGACGGCGCTATCCGTCTGTTCGAAATTGAAATAATAGATCTCCGCCAGTTCATACAGGTTTTTATAGTAATCCGCAAAAATGGCGGTCGTGTCAACCGTTTTCTGTTTAGCCGTGATTTCCTTCTCGATCGCTTTTTTAATTTCCTGCGGATTAGCATCCTGATTGATAGGCGAAGCGGCTTGGCTTCCGTCGTTTAGAAGCGACTTCTGTATCTGGTTGACTTTATCCGTCGATGAAGTCAGCGATTTTTTCACATTGAAATAGCGTTTGATATCGCCGGAACGCATTTTCGATTCCAGCAGATAAGCGGATTTGGAATCTTCCCTGCCGACGAGATCGAACTGCGACTGAGCTTTTTCATAATCATGAAAGTGGGTCATGTTCAAATTGGCTAAATGATAATACGCTTCAGCCGACACCGGTTTGCCTTTGTACTTCTCGGTAATCTGTGACAGACGCGACGACGCAGATTCGTAGTCTTTTTGAGCCAGATAGATCAGCGCCATCTGGAGTTCGAGATCGCCCCAGATTTTCTCATTTTGCGCATCGTTCAATTTGGCCGAGACCAGTTCGATCGCCTCGTCAAACCTTCCGGATTCCCGGTAAATCTTTGCCAGAAGTATCTGCATTTTGTCCTTCAGTTCCGGAGTCGGCGACAACCGGGAAACGCGCTTGAGATTGGTGATTGCCTCGGGAATATCGTTTTTCTGGAGATAAATTTCGGCTATTTTGAACTGCGCCTGCGCGGCGACATCGTAATCGGCACCGACATCGGTCGTTTTCTTTAAATAGATCAGTGCCGAATCCAGACTGTTTTTCGCCTGAAAGATTTCCGACATCGTAAAATAGACTTCGGCGAGAAGCGCGTCGTCATCGACGGTTCTGGCGGTCTTTCTCAGCTGATGCAACGCCAGTTCGACTTCTCCCATTTTCCAGAGGTTACGCCCATACCAGATTTGCAGTTCTGGCATCCGTTTACTCGACGGATATTTAGATAGAAATTCCTCGAATTTTTTCTTGGCCGTCAGATAATCGCCTTTGTAAAATGCCGACAGCGCAATGATGAATTGGGCGTCATCGCTCCATTTTGAATCGGGATATTTTGCCAGCACTTTATTGGATTTCTCGATCGCCGCGTCGAACTTTTTCCGGACGGAGACCGTGATCTTGCCGTCTTTCAGTGCCGAGTATTCCTTCACACCGTTATTAAAATACTTATCGGCGTTGTAATACGTGTTGAAATAGGCGCAATCGCTCAACAAACCGACAGACGTGAGAATCATCGTCAGCCGGAGCCAGCCGAATCTTTTCCGGAAGAAATCGTTATTTTGACAAAAAATTTCTTTCCCCAAATTAGGCTTTCGGTAAAAGTGTTTTGATGTCTTCGACGAGTTGTGGCAAAATTTCACCGGAATTTCCTTGTAAAATGAGGTCGGCTTCGCCGCTCAAAACGGTTTTTTGTGTGTTGATCTCGATGAGAAAAGCGCCGCCTTGTTTGGCGAGATTCGGTAGATCGGCGGCGGGACGAACCTGCCCGGATGTTCCGACGGAAAGAAACACATCGGCATGAATCGCTGCGTTATAAGCCATTTCGAGATTTTCTCTCGGCAATGCCTCGCCGAACCAGACGACGTTCGGGCGGATTAGTCCGCCGCAGTGGCACCGCGGGACGTGATTTATGGCGTTTTTGAAAACCTCATCGAACTCTTCGACGGAATATTTTTGGCCGCAACGAATGCAGTAATTTTCGAGAAGGTTGCCGTGCAATTCGATGACATCCCGACTGCCGGCGCGCTGATGCAGTCCGTCGATATTTTGGGTAATCAGATCGAAATGTTCCGGCAGGCGACTGAGTTCGTTGAGAGCGTAATGTCCGGGATTGGGTTTGCACTTCATGATGACTTCTTGCCGGTGCTTGTACCATTCCATGACAACAGCCGTGTTCTGGTAAAAAGACTCAAAACTGGCGAGTTCTTCAGGCGATAATTTCGTCCAAAGTCCGTTTTCGCCGCGAAATGTTGGAATTCCGCTTTCAGCCGAAATTCCGGCACCTGTCAGAACGGCGATATTTTTCGCTTTTTTTATGACTTCAATCGCCGACGGATCCGATAAAATTTTCATTCGTTGTGACTTTCAATTCGCATTAAAAATAATTGTTCCGTTGGCGTCCTTAATCCTCAAACCAGTGAACCAGTCCATCTTCGAACGGATGCCCGAGAGCCGGATGTTGCGGAATCACGCGGATGGTGTAACCGTTCAATCCGCTTTCCCAGTTTGAAATGATCCCTTCATAGTAAAATTTATGTGAATCCGCGCGGCTGGCGAAGGACATCGGCAATAAAACGCCGTCGATGATATCTCCATGAATATCCAATTTTCCATAGTAAATCTGAACTTCGACATCTTCCGGTTGAATGACATCGAGATAGATTTCGGCGCGAACGTTCAGAGTGCTTTTCACCGAAAGGCCATCCATCGACCCGGCGTCGATTTTCAGGAATCGAATGGAATCCCAATGTTCGCGCATTTTTTCTTTCCATGCGGCGAGTTCCTTTGAGGCGGCAAAGTCGTTGTCGCGCATCAACGTCGTTCTCACGGCGGCCGGATAATACAAATTCGCCGTGTAGTCGATCAGCATCCGGTTCGTATTGAAAATGGGACAGATTTCCTTCATCGAGGATTTCATCATGGTAATCCAGCGCCTCGGTAAACCGTCGGTATCCCGATCGAAAAATGTCGGAATGATTTCATTCTCAAGAATATTGTAAAGCGTACTGGCGTCCTGTTTATCCCAATAGTCGAGATCTTCGTAGGTCTCGCGTTTTCCGATCGACCAGCCGATGCCCGGCTGACAAATCTCGTCCCACCAACCGTCGTATGTGCTGAAATTCAGCGCGCCGTTGACGGCAGCCTTCATTCCGCTGGTGCCGCACGCTTCGAGTCCGCGTCTCGGATTATTCAGCCACAGATCGCATCCCTGAACGAGGTAACGCGCCATGTTCATGTCATAATTTTCCAGAAACGCGATGGATTGATAGAATGGCTCTTCATGCGAGAGTTTCAGTATCTGACGAATGAGTTTTTTTCCGTCTTCGTCTTTCGGGTGCGACTTCCCGGCGATGACGATCTGGATCGGACGATCTTTGTTGGTCAGGAGTCTTGCCAATCGGTCGGGATCGCTGAAAATCAAACTTGCCCGTTTGTATGTCGCGAACCGTCGCGCAAAACCGATAGTCAACGCTTCGGTGTTCAGCACGCTGTTGACGCGGGAAATGTCGCTCGGCGGTTTGCCAAGATTGCGGTATTGTTCGATCAACCGGTTCCGGGCGAACGCGACGAGCCGTTCACGCCGCCGTTCGTGCGTGCGCCAGAGTTCGACGTCCGGAATTTTTTCGACTTTCTGCCAGAGAGTCGCATCCGCCGGTTCAACCTGCCAGTACGGACCCAAATAGCGATCGAACAAGTCGGACATTTCCTGCGAAACCCACGATCCGTGGTGAATTCCGTTCGTCACGCTGATGATCGGGATTTCCCGGGTCAGTGATTCCGGCCATAGGGATTTCCACATCTCCTGAGCGACTTTCTGATGAAGTTTACTGACCGCGTTTGCTTTGTAAGAAAGGTTGATCGCTAAAACAGCCATCGAGAAGAATTCGCTCGGAGCGTCGGGATCTTTCCTGCCCAAAGCCAGCAACTCTTCGATGTCGATCTTGACTTCCCTGCAGTAATCGGCAAAATACTTCCGGATCAGCTCCGGCGAGAAAAAATCGATTCCAGCCTCGACGGGTGTATGCGTCGTGAAAATCGAACTGGCTTTGATGACTTCCAACGCCTCATAAAATGTTAGACCGTTGCTCGAGACGAGACTGCGCATCCGTTCTAATCCGGAAAACGCCGAATGTCCTTCATTCATGTGGCAAATGCACGCGGGCGTGTCAACCATCTTTAGTGCACGAACACCGCCGATACCGAGAACAAGTTCCTGTTGAATTCGCGTTTCAGTGTCGCCGCCGTATAGTTCGGATGTAATTTTCCGGTCTTGTTCGTTATTTTCCGGGATATTCGTATCCAGCAAATAGAGCCGGATGCGTCCGACCTTTGCGAGCCAGATCCGGGAATAGACCGTTCGCCCCGGAAAAGCGACTTCCACGAGCAACTCCTTGTTCTTTTTATCTTTGACCACAGAAAGCGGCATGTTATAAAAATCATTGATGGGATGCTGTTCTTCCTGCCAGTCGTCCACATTCAGCGTCTGCTGGAAATAACCGTATTGATAAGACAACCCAACGGCATGAAGCGGTATGCCCAATTCGGAGGAGGATTTGAGATGGTCTGCCGACAAGATTCCCAACCCGCCGGAATAAACAGCCAAACTCTCCGTGATTCCATATTCCATCGAAAAATAGGCGATATTCAGGTTGTGATTGTATTTATTTTCACGGTTGTACCACGGAACTTTATTCATGGAGTGATCGAATTTATCGAGCACTTTATTGAACAAAAACAGGTAACTCTCGTCTTCTGCCCGTGCATTTAACGTCTCCTGATCGACACGGCTCAGCACGAGAACGGGATTGTGGCGCGTCTCTTCCCAAAGGTCCATATCCAGCCGGCGGAAAAGTTCGCGTGCATCCGCATTCCAACTCCACCAAAGATTATAGGCGATTTCCCGCAGTCGGATCAGTTTTTCGGGGATATAAGGCGACACCGTAAAAGTATTAATAGGCTTCATATTCGATTTCCTATGATGTTAAAAACCAACCGTAAACTTACTGATTCGACATTTCTCCCGCAACGGTCAACTTTACTGAAAAGGCGAAAATAATCCTTTGATTGAATTTGTCCCTGAAACGCTCTTTTTACTCTGACGATTAGGTATTTTCTCCGGCAAATAGTATATTCTAACCGTTTTTTGGCGTTCCGAAAATTGAAGAGAAAAACCAACGACAGTTACTTTTGTCATGCCGATCGATTTATTGTTGCCGAATAACCACATTTTAACGCAGGAATCCTGAAATGAAACCTCAGACCAAGTATTTGATCCGGTGGTTAGCGATAACCGCTTTTGCGTTGGCTCTTGTTTTACTCTTCATTTCGCTGTTTCAAAACTTTGTCAAACCGCCCAAAGCCAACCTTCCGGCACGGGAAGCGCGTGCCGTCTGGATGAGCCGGTTTGATTACACCGAACGGTTCAAGACGCACAATCCCGATTCGATCCGCGCCTACATCGACGAATCGTTTCGTCAAATTCACGACGCTAATTTCAACATGGTTTTCTTCCAGATTCGCGGAAACGCCGACGCTTTTTACAAATCCAAATACGAACCCTGGAGTGCGTTGCTGACCGGTACACTGGGAAAAAATCCCGGCTGGGATCCGCTGGAATTCGCCATTCAAACAGCTCACCGGTACGGGCTGGAACTTCACGCCTGGATCAATGCCTTTCCGGCATGGCGCGGATTGGAAGATCCGATCCGAACGACTCCGCTTCATCCGTATCTGACACATCCGGAATGGGTTGTTTGCGATAGTTCAGGCAAACCGATGCCGAAATCCGATCATTATGTTTCCTTTTCTCCCGGAATTCCGGCCGTGCGCGAGTATATCGTGAAAGTCGTTGCCGACATCGTCTCGAAATACGACGTCGATGGAATTCATTTCGACTATATCCGATATCCGGAAGACTCTCCCGAACTCGGTTATTCCCACGATCGCATCAGCGTCCGTAGATTCAAGTCGCCGGAATCCAATCCACTCAACCTGAGTTGGGACAATTGGCAAAGAGATCAGATGACCGTATTTATTTCCAAAGCTTACGATACGATCACGTCGATCAAACCGTACGTCAAGGTTTCCGCTTCCGTCGTTGGAAATTACCGGACTTCCGTGTGGAACGGATATCATGTGGTCTATCAGGACGCCAGACGCTGGGCGGAAATCGGGAAAATCGACATGATCGTTCCGATGATCTATTACCGGCGCGATTACCGTGAAAATTCGTTTCCGACGGTCGTCAAAGAGTGGAAAGAAACGATCCACAAAGAACGGCCGGTGCTCGCGGGATTAGGCGTTTACACGGTCGATTGGGACGAGATTTTGCTCGAAATCGATGACGCCCGTAACTATGGTCTGCCCGGATTGGTTTTCTTTGCGATCAGTTCGCTGGATTCCGAAAAACTTGCTTCCCTTAAATCGACGAAATTCCAATATCCGACGCTTCTGCCCACACTGTCATGGAAAGACACGATTCCGCCGATGACGCCAAACAATTTTCAAATCGCCAAAGCGGAAAAACAAATCCGTTTTTCATGGGCGACGCCCGATATTCCCAAAGACCTCGAAGTCACACAACAATATGTCATTTATCGTTCCAAATTCAAACCGGTCGATACGACTCGCGGCGAAAACATTTTCGCTATCGTTTCGGGAATCCGGACAGAGTGGCTTATTGAGCCGCAAAAAAATATCGATGATTTTTACTACACGATCACGGCGCTCGATCACGCCAAAAACCAAAGCGCGGCGTCGCCCGCTGTTCGTATTGAAAATTAATATCATGAATTCACGGAGAATCGACTCATGAAAAAAACACCGTTTACGATCATTTTCACTCTGATTTTGTCTCAATTCGCGATCGGCCAGTCGGTCGTCAAGATCGGCTCGTCTCTGCTCGTCAGTCCGGAATCGTCCGGATATTTAATGGCGCCCAAATGGTCTCCGGACAACCGGACAATCGCCGTATCAACGGAAAATTACCGCGGCATCTATCTGCTGAATTATCAGACCGGCGAGATGACGACTCTGACGGACGAACCGGCCACGGGATTCGGATTTCAATGGTCCGGCGACGGGAAATCGATTCTGACAGTTGTATCGAAAGAGGAAAACAAGCAGATCAAGCGCGCCGTCGTTGTTTTCGATTTGGCAACGAAAGCGATGTCGAATATTTCCGGCTTCGAATCCTCGCTTCCGGGAATTCCGTGCTGGACGCGCGATTACAAGAATGCCATCATGAATTATAGCGATCGGCTCCAGCTCTATTCGATAGACGCGAAAAGCGTCGCGTCAGGCGCCGTTTTGTACGTTAAACAGGACAGGATCGTCTCGCGGGATATTTCCGCCAAAGGCGAAACATTGCTTGGAAAACCCGACGAGCGTGTCATCAATCTGGTTTATTCACCGGACGGAAGCAAAATCGCGTACGAGATCATCGGCGGAGCTTTAATGGTCATGAACGCCGACGGCACCAATCCGGTCAGCCTCGGAACCGGCCATCGCCCAAGCTGGTCGCCGAACGGAAAATATGTCACCTACATGGTCACGACGGACGACGGACATCGCTACACTTCATCCGATATTTTCGTCAGTTCGGTTGACGGAAAAGAACGTATCAATTTGTCTTCGACTCCGGATATTCTGGAGATGAATCCCAGCTGGTCGTTCGATGGAAAGTGGATCGCTTACGACCAATTGGATCGCGGCAAGATTTACATTCAGGAAGTCAAATACTGAGTGTGAAAATTTTCGACAAATTCACGAGGTGAAAATCCGATGAAAACTGTTCGATTTTCCATTAGCCGGATCTTTCTCCTTTTTTCTATGCTCGCTTTATTTTCGGGTATTACCGAAGGTGGCTCACCATCAGTCGCGGATCGGCTGACGATCCGACATGGATCGATGCAAACGGCAGGAATCGATCCCGAAAAAATTGAAAAAATCCAGGAAATGCTGGCAAAAGGATTAGCGGATTCCGCTTATCCGGGCGGAGTATTTATCGGCGTTCGAAATGGCGTTGTTTTCGCCGAAATTCCCTTCGGAAACCTGACTTATACAAAAGACACTTCGCCCATGACAGTCGAAACGATTTTCGACCTTGCTTCGGTCAGCAAAGTCATCGGAACCACCAGCGCAATCATGTTGCTGTACGACGACGGTTTGCTGAAACTCGACCAAAAAGTCGGCGATCTGATTCCGGAATTCTGTCAAAACGGAAAAGATAACGTGACGATCCGCCAATTGTTGACGCATTCATCCGGACTGCCGGCATGGGAAAAACTCTGGAAAAAGGGGAAAACACCGGCGGAAATGCTCGATTATCTGTATGCACTATCACTTTCTTACCGATCTGACAGCGCCACCGTTTACAGTTGCCTCGGTTTTATCACGTTGGGAAAAGTCTGTGAAAAACTCGCTGGAAAACCGCTCGACATTTTTCTATCGGAGCGGCTGTTCGTTTCTCTGAAAATGAACCGTACCGGTTATAATCCGTCAGCGAAATTGATCGACGAAATCGCGCCTACTGAATTTGACGCGGAACGCGGAGGCATCGTTCATGGAAAAGTTCACGACGAAAACGCTTATTGGTTCGGCGGTGTCTCCGGAAACGCCGGACTCTTTTCAACCGCGGAAGATATGGCTGTTTTCGCGCAGATGATGCTGAACGGAGGAATCTATGACGGAAAGCGGATTTTTCGGGAGGAAACTGTCCAACTTTTCACGTCCCGGCAAAATATCGTCGATGGCAGTAACTGGGCGCTCGGATGGGATACACCAACCGGTACATCTTCTGCCGGTCGGTATTTTAGCAAAAAATCTTTCGGTCACACCGGTTTTACCGGCACTTGCATTTGGATCGATCCGGAGAAAAACCTGATCGGCATTCTACTTACCAACCGCGTTCATCCGACACGCGCTAACCAGAAACTCTACGATTTCCGAGACCAAATTTATGATTTGCTCCGGGAATCGGCGATCGATTAGGAAAATTAATAGAATCTACGGTTGGCGTTGCCGCTGGTGCTTTAAAGAATTTCCCGTAGTTTGGATTCGAGCGCACGTTTTGGCTGAAAACCGGTGATTTGAGAAAACACGATTCCGTTCTTAAAAAGCAACAGCGTCGGAATGCTTCGAATACCGAATTTCGGGGGAATCGACGGTTGCTCTTCGACGTTCACTTTGCCGAATTTGATCTTACCGGTATATTTAGTAGATAGTTCTTCGACAATCGGAGCAATTTTCAGACAGGGCGCGCACCATGTCGCCCAAAAATCGACCAAAACGGGTATATTGGATTTCAGTACTTCCGTCTCAAAATTACTCTCGGTAATCACTATCATGTCAAACCTCTTTACCAACGATTGTTTGTCAACTGAACTTCACGGAGATAATTTATCCCGCCTGTTTCTAAAACCAAACGAATTGTACGCCGATTTCGCATTATTTTGCCCGAATCCATTGCATCAATTCGGGGAACGTCGGCCGCTTTCCATACATCAAAATCGCCACCCGAAAAACCTTCCCGGCGCCGACCATCGCCAGCCACGTGAAAATTCCCAGCGTCGCAACTGTCGATAGAATTTCCCACAACGGCGGTGTTTCGACGCCAATCCTCAGAATCATAAAAAACGGCGTGACGAACGGAATGAAAGAACATGCAACAGAAACGACTGAGTCCGGATTGGCGATGACGTACGACGACATCATGATCGGAATGACCGTGATGAACGAGAGAATCGAAACCGCTTGTTGAGCATCCTGTTCGGAATTGAAAATCGCACCGACAGACGCGAAAATCGCAGCGTAAAACAGGTAACCCAAAAGGAAATAGATCAGAAAATAGACCATATTCGCAGAAGTGATGATCTCGACACCCTGAGAACTGGAAACGTAATAACCGACGACAAGATACAATGCCAACTGCGCCAAACCAAGAAATCCAAGCCCGATGATCTTCCCCGACATCAATTCAGTCGGCGTGATCGAACTGAGCAGGATTTCCACCAGCCGGTTTGTCCGCTCCATCAGCACGCTTCTCAACAGAATTTGAGACGACATGAAAATCGCAAAGAAAAGCATCAGTACAAAAATGATCGGCGTGAGATACGACAGCATCTCGTTGCCTTCCTTTTCGACGCCCTCTTTTTCCACATCGATCATCTTGAAATCGACGCGTTTGGTCAGCGAGCGAATCAGCGCTACGTTCAATCCGGCGTCCTGCATGCGGGCCGACGAAACAACCTCGTTGAAGGCATTAGCAATTTCCGACTGATCTTTAAAATTCCCGACGTTTTTCGCGTAATATTGGACGCGCAGACTATCTTTGATGTCAGCCGGAATGACAAGGTAACTCGCGATCACCGACGAGTCCAGCAATTCCGCCGCCTGTTTCTTCATGTTGGCAAAATCGGCATTTTGAAAAAGCACAACCTGATATTTCGGACTACCATCTTTCAGGTGTGCGTTTTCGGTCAATTGAACTTCCAGTCGATTCCCCAGATAACCGGTTTCATCGACGACAGAGATGACCTTGGATTCAGTATCTTCGCTCGTCATAATCCACGTGGGAACGAACATCGAAGCGACGATGATGATCGGCATAATCAAAACCGAAATGATAAACCACTTCGACCGCAGGCGCGTGATGAATTCCCAGGAGGCAACTATCCAAATATTTTTCATCCGGTCAAACCTCCTTTACGCGTTTAATGAAAATCTGTTCGAGCGTCGGCTCTTCGACCCGGAATCCCGTGACGGTAACGCGTTCCATGACATTTCTGAGGAAATCGTTCAGCGAATCATCATTTCGCAGAATTCCGGTCAGTCGCCCATTGGCAATCGCCAGGTCGTCCAATCCAACGTCCTCGAGTTCCTTTGCATCGCCGGTAAATTCCAGAGAAACCGACTGCGTGCCAAAATCTTTTTTGATTTGCGCCAGATCGCCGTACAGAATCCGCTTTCCCTGACTGATCAGGCAAATTTCATTGCACATCCGTTCGACCTGCTCCATCTGGTGCGTCGAAAAAATGACCGTCGTTTCGTTCTGTTTCAGTTCGGTAATGATATCTTTCAACAACAACTGATTGACGGGATCGAGTCCGGAAAACGGTTCGTCCAAAATTACCAAAACGGGATCGTGAATGACGGCGATAATGAACTGAACTTTCTGCTGATTGCCCTTCGACAATTCCTCGATCTTTCGCTGGGAATAATCGGTCAATTCGAACCGATCCAGAAAATGATCAGTGCGTTTGGAGGCATCGGACGGCGAAAGCCCTTTCAATCTTGCCAGATAGACGATCGTTTCCTTGAGTTTCATTTTCTGGTACAATCCGCGCTCTTCCGGCAAATATCCGACGCGTTTGTAACGGCTTCTTTGGATCGATTCGCCGTTGTAAAAGATATGTCCGGAGTCGGGCTGAATGATGTTCATGATCATTCGGATCGTTGTCGTTTTTCCGGCGCCGTTCGGTCCCAAAAGTCCGAAAACCGAGCCTTGCGGAACTTCGAAACTCAGGGAATCGACAGCCAGCGTTTTGTTGAATGTCTTGGTCACGTTACGAATTTCGAGCATGATTTTCCCTTTGCGGATGAAACCTTATTTCCCGCTTTTTATTTGACGATGAACTTGATGAATCTTCGTTTACCGACTTTGACGATGTTTTCCGAACTGCCCGACAACTCCAGATTGATATCGGACACTTTTTCGTCGTTCAGCCGGACGGCGCCCTGCGCAATCAACCGCCGCGCTTCGCCATTCGATGAAACAACACCATTGTCAGTCAGTAATTTGACCAGCAGACGCGATTCCGCGGCCGGTTCGACGACAACAGTTTGAATGTCGTCCGGTATTTCCTTCTTGCTGAAAACCTGTTCGAAATTCGATTGCGCTTCTTTCGCGGCTTGTTCGGAATGATACATCGCGACCAACGTCTTCGCCAATTCCTTCTTAACGGTCATCGGATTGACTTTCGGATCTTTGAGCCGCGCCTCGACACTCCGTAGTTCATCGAGAGACAGGTCGGTCGTCAGCATAAAATATTTCAAGATCAGATTATCAGGAATGGACATGACCTTGCCAAACATATCGGTCGGCTCGTCGTCGATGCCGATATAATTTCCGAGACTCTTGCTCATTCTCTGCGCACCGTCGATTCCTTCCAAAACCGGAAGCGTCAGGACGACTTGCGGTTCCTGCCCATAGTCGCGTTGCACCTGCCGGGCGGCGAGGAGATTGAATTTCTGTTCCGTGGCGCCAAGTTCGATGTCGGCGCGAATTGCGACGGAATCATAACCCTGCATGAGCGGATAGAAGAGTTCGTGCAGGCTGATCGGTTTTTCATCGTTGAAACGTTTATGAAAATCATCCCGTTCGAGAATTTGCGAGACGGTAAATTTTGAAGCAAGGCTCATGATCTCGTCGAATTGCATCTTTTTGAACCACTCGCCGTTGTAATGCACTTCGGTTTTGTTACGGTCGAGAATTTTGAAGAACTGTTTCTCGTAGGTTTGCGCGTTTTTCATCACGGTTTCGTAAGTAAGCCGCGGGCGTGTTTCACTCTTGCCACTCGGATCGCCGACCATTCCTGTGTAGTCACCGATAATAAGAACTATGGTATGACCCAACTCCTGAAATTGTTTGAGTTTGCGGATACCTACGGTGTGACCGAGATGAATATCCGGTGCAGTCGGATCGAATCCTTGTTTGACGCGGAGCGGTTGACCTGTTTTTATAGCCCGCTCCAATTTTTTTATCAGTTCTTCTTCCGAGATGAGTTCTTCGGTTCCGATTTTGATGATGTCCAATTGTTTCTGAATGGATGGAAACATACTAAAAATTACCCTTTCTTAACCGATCCATTTCCCTCTTTGCATCTCGTTCGGTCAACGCTTCACGTTTATCATACTGTCGTTTCCCGCGTGCAACTCCGATTTCAACCTTCACCTTACCGGCTTCATTAAAATAAATCCGGGTCGGAATCAGCGTGCATCCTTTGGTTTCGACACTTCTTTCCAAACGTTTGATTTCTTTTCGATGAAGTAAAAGTCGCCGTTGCCGCTCCGGTTCATGATTGTCGAATCCGCCGCTGTACACATACGGCGTGATATGACATTTAATCATAAAAACCTCGCCGTTGGTAATTTTTGCGTAACTGTCTTTGAGATTGGCCTGTCCGGCGCGCAACGATTTTACCTCCGAACCCTGCAGTTCGATTCCCGCTTCGATCCTATCGTCGATAAAATAGTCATGGAAGGCTCGGCGGTTGGTCGCGACATTTTTTACTTCACTCTTTTTCACGGCGAAAAACTTACTCGCTTTTCGGAAAACTTTCAACGTTAATCTTGGATAAATTAACGGCGGTTAATATATTTAACGGCTTTTTGAGCCCGGGTGGTGGAACTGGTAGACGCGCTAGGTTCAGGACCTAGTGGCCAATAGGCCGTGCGAGTTCAAGTCTCGCCTCGGGCACGATGTCAGAGACAAACCGGTTGAAAATCGACCGGTTTTTTATTTTCACACAGAGAAATTGTAAATTCCGTCAAATGAAAAGCACTGAAATCTGGAAAAAATGGAAAGTAAAAGCCGACTCGTTTCGCGCAGATTTGACCGTCATTTATTTGGCGTATAAACATCCGGGAATGCCGTGGTTTGCCAAAGTCTTCATCGCACTGACTGTCGGTTACGCGCTGAGTCCGATCGACCTGATCCCGGACTTTATTCCGGTTATAGGTTATCTTGACGATCTGCTCATCGTCCCGTTGGGGATTTATATTTCCA
>JBAZPZ010000009.1:0-37494 GCA_041645495.1 Fidelibacterota bacterium
GTAGATCAAATATATCAAAATTTGTTACCGGAGATCAGTCGGATTCCTTTGGTTGATACTCACGAACACCTGCTTCCGGAACATGAATATTTAACAAATAATGGAGGCTTTTTTAGCCTGTTTTTTCAACATTATGCCTCGAGTGACCTGATTTCGGCTGGGATGGATATAAAGACTCTTGAATATTTAAGAACGAGTGATGACTCCGCAGGAAAGAAGTGGGAGAAGTTTTCCCCTTTTTGGCAGAATATGGAGAATACCTCTTTCGCCCGGGTGATAAAAATCGCGGCTAAGGACCTTTTTAATATTGATGAGATTAGTGAAGATACGATTGGTGATTTATGTAAGCAGATTCAAGCGAAAAATAAACCGGGCTGGTACGACTACGTGCTAAGGGAAAAAGCCGGAATAAAAAAGGTTTTTGTCCGAAGTACGATTACTAATATGAAATCTTACCCCGATTACTTCTTACCGATCGTGGCAAGTGATCTTTTTTTAGATATCAGATCCGCACCGGAGATCGCCCGGCTTGAAGAGGACGTAGATATTGAAATTCATTCTTTTAAGGATTTGATTGATACGATTGAGAAATTCTACACTGAAGCTAAACAAAATGGAGCAATCGGAATAAAAATTACTCAAGCCTATAAACGCGATCTAAATTTTGATAAACGGACGTTTTTCGAAGCTGAATTGGCATTTAATAAGATTTTTCAAGGAATGGGAATGGTACCCCATTGGAATCAATGTGCTGGTTTAAGCAGTGAGGAAAGAAAACCGCTGATAGATTTTTTGATGCATACCATTATCCGGCTGGCCGGTGAAATAGGATTGGTGGTGCAAATCCATACAGGTTTTCAGGAAGGTCAGGGGAATTATATTACAAATTCGAATCCTACTCTTTTAACTAACCTGTTTTTGGAATATCACAAAACGCGGTTTGATATACTTCACTGCGGGTTTCCATATTATTTGGAACTTGCGTGTCTGGCTAAAAATTTCACCAATGTCTATCCCAATATGACTTGGATTTATTGTATCGGAAGTACGGTTGCCAGGCGAATACTTTGCGATTGGCTTGATATTATCCCGATCAACAAAATCCTTGGGTTCGGCGGCGATTATCATTTTGTCGAAGGAGTCTATGGACATGCGCAGTTAGCACACCAATCTATTGCCCGGGTCTTGTCAGAGAAGATTGCAGAAGGACTTTACACGGAGAAACAAGCCCTTATATATGGGCAGAAAATATTAAGTGAAAATGCTGAAGTTGTTTATAATACATTGTGAGAAACAATCCGGGCTTTTGCAATCGGATTAGGAATAATAGGACTCAAATCTTGGAGATTCGTATTGTGCATCTAATATTATCGGAGGTCAGGTGAAAAGTAGCAGCATTCTTTTAAAATTTATTATTTGTCTTGTCATAGTTCTTTGCTATAGTTGTCAACATCATCCGGGTAATCAAAATGGTAAAAAGACATTTAATTTTTCAAAGTATATTTTTGGACAAGCCCCCTCGTTATATGTGTATGTTAAGTCAGTCGATAAAAGTACCGGAGGGGTGCTTATCAGAGGGGGCGACAGCCGCAAACCCCCTGCTCCATTTATCTTGAAATGGGGTGATGGCGCGGTCACGGAAGGGAATTTTCCTCAGGAACATGTGTATCCGGATCGCACCCAAAACTATATTATCACAGTAAAAGCTCGTTATTCCGATTCGTCTTCCGATTCAGCCGAGGCATTCATTCGCTTTGTAGCTCCTGAAATTATTCAAAAGGCTCTTCCATCAAATATAGCAGTATCAATACCCGACTCAATGGTTATGCTCGAAAGCAGAATGCCAAAAGAAGAATTATACGAATTTTCAGATAGTTTGACTTACTTTGAAGATAAATTTTTCCCCGTTATCCCAAGAAAAACCATAGAATATATTTTAAGTGTTGCCGCCTCAATTCAAATGAAATTTGTCAATAATGATGTATATAAGGTTAATGGTGGATTTAACCAGGTTATGCTGAGACATGGTCAATTTGGTGGTATGTATTCTCTATGGTACACAAATCCGGTGAGCTTTGGCGTCGGAGATTACGGGTTTCGAGGGACAATTCAATGGTCTTCATTCTTTCATGAAATGGGGCATAATTTTACTTTAAATAGTCCAGCCGGTTATTATTACGGCGGCAAGTCTGATGGAAATTCTAGTACCATATTTTCAGAAACAATGGCGCAGATATTTCAACACGTAACGGCTTATTATATTGTCAATAATTATAAAGATTATGGCTTAAGCGAAGACCTGGCTTATGAAATACAATTATCTGCACAATCCTCCTTTTCATGGCCTTCATCATCTTACAAAAGGTACATCAATTCCGGGAAAAACTTTGCATCATGGGATGACCCAAATACACCCCAAGATGAAACATTTGATACTTTTATGACTATTGCATATAAGTTTTTTGAACATGCAGAGAAAGGTAAGCCGGATTATGAAAATCAATTAAAGAGAATGATGAAGTTTCTACAGCAATTCAACGAAGATTGGCATCGTCGTTATGATCCTAAAAATGACTCAGTTGAAGGAGCAACTTTTCGGGCTACACTTATGGTATCGGCATTATCTTATGCCTTTGATGAAGATTTGAGAGTAGAATTTAGAGAACTTGATTTTCCTATTAGTGATGAAATTTATCTGGAACTGATGATAGGTAATTGAACTGAGAAATGTTAATAAAATAACTAAACAATATGGCGGGAATGATGATTACAGAAAAACAGTATAATGAGGCACAAAAGAGGGCTCTTGAGTATTTCGAAAAAGCAGGAATTGTAATAACTGACAAGGAAAGGGCAAATATTGAAGTAGCAGATTTTGGGATAGGAGCACTTGAGCAGACAGGATTAGAACTCATTGTGTATGTGAATACAAAAAGGGTTTGTGCAAAAGAACTTGTTTTATTTCCACAGCAAACCTGTCCCGAACATCGTCATCCACCGGTAGGAAATGAGCCGGGGAAAGAGGAAACGTTTCGTTGTCGCTGGGGAAAAGTGTATCTTTATGTGTCGGGGGAAAAAACAATCAACCCAAAAGCTAAACCACCAAAATACAGAGAAAAATATTATACTGTCTGGCATGAAATTGAGCTAAATCCAGGTGACCAATACACATTACAGCCTGATACTTTACATTGGTTTCAAGCTGGTCATGAGGGTGCAGTTATTTCTGAATTTTCAACTAAAAGTCGTGATGAAGCGGATATCTTTACCGATCCGGAAATTCAACGAATCACTAAAATGAAGAAAGAATAAAGTGCTAGAGAAAGAAATTAATGTAGTGGTAGCCGGACACATTTGTCTTGATATGTTTCCAGAATTTATGGATACAAAAAAGATGTCCTTTGAAGAGTTGTTTGTGCCGGGGAAATTAACAAATGTAAGTGGAATGAGAATCTCAACAGGCGGTCCTGTTTCAAACACGGGTATTGCAATGCATAATCTGGGAGCGAAGATTTCTTTAATAGCGAAAATAGGAGATGATTTTATTGGGGAGGCTATATTAAACTTCCTAAAAAATAAAGTTTCAGTGGAAGGAATAAAAATTGTAAAAGGAGAACTTTCTTCTTATACAATTGTTATCGCTCCAAAAGATATAGACCGTATGTTTCTGCATAATCCTGGTACGAATGATACTTTTTGTTATGATGACATTGATTTCGATTTGGTAAGAAGTGCAAAATTGTTTCATCTTGGTTATCCCCCTTTAATGAAAAGATTATACCAGGATGATGGAGAGCAGTTGCGGAAGATTTACAAGAGAGTAAATGAGCTGGGTGTGATAACGTCACTAGATTTTGCTCTTCCGGATCCAAATAGTCCATCAGGCAAGGTGAACTGGAATAAAATACTGAAAAAGGTTTTACCCTACATTGATATTTTTCTTCCCAGTGTAGAAGAGGCGCAATTTGTGCTGGATAAAGAAAAATTTTTAAAGCTGCGCGAAAGAGCTAAAGGAAAAGAATTACTTCACTTATTTGATGGTAAAGAGTTAACTCAACTGTCGAATAAACTTCTTGACTATGGGACTAAAATTGTTGGCTTAAAATGTGGGAATAGAGGATTTTATGTAAAAACTGCCTCCGAAGAAAAACTAAAGAAAATTGGTGGTATTAATCTTGATAACTGGTCGGAGCGCCAGTTGTGGGAACCGACCTATCATGTGGAAAAATTCGCCTCTGCTGCGGGGGCTGGTGATTCTGCTATTGCCGCATTTCTTGTTGCTTTACTTAAAGGTGAGACAATTGAGATGTGCCTTAAATACGCCTGTATGTGTGGGGCACAGAATGTTCAGGCTTTAGACACTGTAAGTGGGATAAAAAACTGGGCGCAGACAACAAGAGAAATAAAGAGCGGATGGGGAAAAAATGAGTTAAAAATTAAGACAGTTGGCTGGAGATATAATCGTAAAGAGAAACTATGGCATGGACCCGAGGATATGAACAGAAAACGCTCGCGGATTTACCCAGAAGGAATACCTTGCAAGACACGGATAAGAGAGTGAAAGGCGAGATAATAACATGATACTTGGTACACAGTACTATCGACCGCCATTTCCGGAACGGAAATATTGGGAGGAGGACTTCGTTCGTATTAAGGATTCCGGGCTGAATACTGTCCAGCTCTGGGTATTATGGGCTTGGGTGGAATCGAAACCAGGAGAGTATATTTTCAAAGATTACGATCGCCTGATTGAACTTGCTGAGCGGAATGGACTGGGCGTTGTTCTCAGTACTATTGCTGAGATTCAGCCTTGCTGGATTTCCCGCATGGTTCCCGACAGTGAATTGATTGATCACCTGGGACGGAAAGTAATATCTTCCAATCGGGATGAATGTAATTTTGGCCTTACTCCAGGTAATTGCACTGACCACCCTGATGTCTGGGATAGAATGAAAAGCTTTTTGACAGAGGTGGTAACTCGCTATCGTTCGGTACCTAACCTTCGGGGATGGGATGCCTGGAACGAACTTCGATGGAACGTGCAGTCTGATGGTTTGGTCTGTTTCTGTCCCTATACTTTAACTGCTTTTCGGAATTGGCTGGACCAGAAATACAGTGGGCTTGATGGATTGAACGATGCCTGGAGGCGACGCTACGGTTGTTGGGAAGAAGTAATGCCCGGTAAACTTCCTGGTCGTCCCTATACCGAGATGATGGCCTTCCAGCATTTTCTTACCTGGCGTGCAAATCAGCATGGCAAAGCTCGATACAACTTAATGAAATCATTGGATCCAGTCCACCCCATTACCATACACGCTTGTTTTCCCAGTCCTCAGGCTGAAGGAGATAGTTATAATCACGCCGTTAATAGAGGCAATGACTGGTTCTTTGCTGACGACCTTGATGGGATCGGGTGTAGTTCCTTCCCAAAGTGGTGGGGGCAGGACAATACTGGCTTCAGCATCAGGGTTGATTCTATTCAGTCTGCCGCCAGGAACAAATTGATATGGTTAAGCGAGGTGCAGGGAGGGCGCTCGAGTATAGGCTTCGAAATGTTTAAACCGGTAGATGCCCTTTCTCAACAACGCTGGATCTGGAATGGTATCGCCTGCGGAGTGGATGCCGTTCTTTTCTGGTGCTGGCGGGACGAGGTTTTTGGGAAGGAGTCGTCAGGATTTGGTCTTTCCGGCAATGATGGTCTTGCTCCGGAGCGGTTAGCCGCAATGAAAGTAACTGGCAGATTAATCAAAGAATATGACGACCTTATCTCTGTGTACAGACCGGAGAAACCAGCGGTAGGAGTGATGTTTAGCCCTCAATCCTACTATTTGTATTGGGCTCAGGAAGGCAATGCCCGTCGCCCTGTGCAAGCCTGGCAAGGATATACTCGTAGTTTAGTACGGAAATCTATACCCTATATTGTGGTAGAGGAAGAACATCTCGATGTTTTAACGGATTTGAAGATTCTATTCTTACCTCGTACCATTGTAACTGACGGCGCTACTGAAAAAGCACTCGAAAATTTTGTCAAAGAGGGAGGTACTCTCTTCTGTGAATCGGAATGTGGCGCTTTTAGTCCGCAAGGATTCTATCGCTATCCGGAAGAACGATTCATTGCTCGCCTGAGTGGTATTCATGAAATCGGAAGGCGTAGTCTTAATGACAATTGTTTTACAGTTAAAATAGATGGCAAGGAGTTAAACCTGCGTGCAACACAATGGCTAACTCCTTACAGTAATGATAAGGGACAAATATTAGCCGATAGTGATGATGGACCTTTAATGGTGGAAGTTCCAATAGGCAAAGGGAAATTAATCCTTTGCGGTACATACCCTGGTGACGCCGACTGGACGATTGGTTTTGATAATTTCTTGGAACTCATGATAAGTCGGTCAGGTTGGCAGCCAGAGACAGAGATATTATCTCCCTGTCCTACCAAGGAATCTTTCTTTTATATCAAATGTGGGCGATCCGGTGATAAAAAGGTTGTTTTCGTTTTTTTTCCACCGGACCGTGATAAGGTTCACCTCAGATTTAAAGATAGTTTCTTTTCAGGAATGCATGTTATGGATATCATATCTGACAGAGAAATTAATTTAAAAAAGAACGAATCCGGTCAAGAATGTATACTTACCGTACCGAAATGGAGGTTTTCTGTTTTAGTCGGGTACTAATGCCACAAATAAACAAATTCATATGATTATTAATTAAAATTATAGGAGATATCTAATGAAAAATAACACACTTCTTTTGGGATTAATTATAATTTCAGTATTTAATTATAGTTGCCAACATCATCCGGGTAATCAAAATGGTAAAAAAACATTCAATTTTTCAAAGTATATTTTCGAACAAGCCCCCTCGTTATATGTGTATGTTAAATCTGTCGATAAGAATACCGGAGGGGTGCTTATCGGAGGGGGCGACAGCCGCAAACCCCCCTGCTCCGTTTATCTTGAGATGGGGCGATGGCACGGTAACGGAAGGAGTCTTTCCTCAGGAACATGTGTATCCGGATCGCATCCGAAACTATATCGTCACAGTAAAAGCTCGTTATTCCGATTCGTCTTCCGATTCAGTCGAGGCGTTCGTTCGCTTTGTTGCTCCCCGGCTGAAACCTATTCCGATTGCTAGTAAGATTACCGTCACTATTCCGAATTCCAAAATAGAGATTGGTAGTCGTTTACCTCAGGAAGGCATGTATAAATTTTCGGAATCGCTGTCCTTTTTCCCAGATGATTTTTTTACTGAAACACCCAGAGAAACGATTGAATACATCCTTGGTGTGGCGGCAAGTATCCAAATGGATTTGGTTAATGACGATGTCTATATGGTGAATGACACCTTCCAACAGGTGCTGTTAAGAGATGCCGGATTTGGCGGAATGTATTCGCTCTGGTTTACGGATCCGGTAAGTTTTGGTGTTGGCGATTACGGCTTACGGGGAACGATCCAGTGGTCATCCTTTTTCCATGAAATGGGTCATAATTTTACACTGAATACGCCCGGGAAATACTATTTCGGTGGAAAATCAGATGGTAATGCCAACGCGATCTATTCAGAAACAATGGCCCAGATATTTGCACACGCCACGGCTTACTGGTTAGTAAATCACTATAAGGAGTTCGGGATCAGTTCAGACCTGGCAAATGAGATTAAATTGTCTGCCGAGAATTCGTTTCAGGGTCTGGCGGGATCATATCAAAAGTATGTCGATTCCAACTGTCCGTTTGCTTCCTGGAACGATCCGGATACACAAGGCGACGAAACGTTCCCGACTTTTATGACGGTTGCTTATAAGTTTTTCGAGTATGCCGAAAAAGGTAACTATGATTATCGGAAATCGGTTAAAAGAATGCTATTCTTTCTTCAACATTTTAATGATGAATGGCAGGTCAAATATGATCAACTTCATAATTCGGCAGATGCCGATGCGTTCCGGGCGACATTAATGGTAAGTGCCATATCTTACGCTTTTGAGGAGGATTTCAGGGCGGATTTCAGGCGGCTCAACTTCCCGATTAGCAACACTGTTTATGAATATTTACAGGCATCGTTAAAACAAAATGAACAGATCAAATCTAACTGAAAATGAGGTGACAAGAATGAAGAAATTATTTGATGGCAAGAATGCCTATGAGTTCGTACAGAAGATAAATTTTATACGTGTAGGTGGGACCAAAGCTGAAAAAGAGGCGGCGGAGATTATTGCGAAACAGATTCGGGAAATCGGCCTGCAACCCGAATATCATGATTTTTCGTTGGCGACCTGCCATCGTTTTTCATCTAAAATGAAAATTTTATCACCCTATGAAAAGGAGATAAAAATGACTCACAGAGTTATTTCGGGAGGGACTCCGCCTGACGGTTTGACTGCCGATTTCAAGTATATCGATTCCGGTGGCGAGCGTTTCTGTGAGGATATCGAGGGTAAGGTCGTCATGACGACGGGAACTGTGGATCGTATTCTGTACGAACGACTGACGCGCCACCATGCCACCGCAGTTATCATTCCGATGGAGCATAATAAAGAGCTTTTAGGCATTACGTTCAATGGAGATTATGTAAAAAAATGGGGTGAATTGCCGGTTTGTTATATCAGCTACAATGATGCCCTGGAGATGGTGAAGCAGAATGTTTCGAAAGTGTTTCTTTGCATAGAAGACGCGTCGGATTTGGAAGGCGTAGGGAGAAATATTGTTGCTGAAATTAAAGGGACATACCGACCGGATGAGGAATTCATATTTTGCGGGCATTTTGATTCTACGCTAAATCATGGTATATATGATAACGCCGCAGGAACCTCAACCGTATTGGAATTAGCAAGACATTTTCAGAATAATCCACCGAAGAGAACGGTTAGATTTATACTATTCTCCGGTGAAGAACTCGGACTGAGAGGATCGATGGCGTATGTAAAAGCCCTGAAGAGTTCGGAAGAGGCTCTGAAGAGAATTAAAATGGTCTTTAATTTCGATCTTGGCGGTACGATTTTGGGTAAGAATTGTGTTCGTGTGACTGCCGGTAAATCCGTTTATCACTATTTGGACGCATTAAATATCATTGAAGATTTGGATATGACGATCGAGTATGATATTTATTCCAGCGATAATATGCCGTTTTGCGGAGAAGGAATTCCGGCTGTCAATTTTTACCGGCAAGCATTAGGATTGGGTCATTCGTGGAACGATACTATTGAGAACATATCGCCGGACGCTTTTGAAATCATCGGCAACTTCGCATTGCGGTTTACTTTGGGAATTGTGAATGCTCCGGTGCTGCCGTTTAAGAGAACGATTGGCAAAGAAATGGCCAAAAAAGTAAAAGTATATTTATCGAGATTTGGAACCGAAGAACCGGAACCTGCCGAAGACGATGAATAAAATATGATAAAAACAAAGCAAATAAAATTGACTAAGGAGTTTTAAATGAGTGAAAAATTGATTGGTTCTTTGAAATCGAGTTCGGTAATTAAAAGATATCAAGGAAATCCAGTTTTAAAAGCGAGTGATGTGCCTTATAAATCCGATCTGGTTTCGAACGCAGGTATCACCAAATATCAAGGCAAATATGTGATGTTGTTTAGAAATGATGAAAGAACCAGTGAATTTACTGTCGACGAGGGTCTTTATCTTGGCCTTGCATATAGTGATGACGGCATTAAGTGGAATATAATGCCCAAACCATGTTTCGATATGAAGAATGAAGAATTCTTAAATACTTACGATCCCAGATTAATTGTCATCGATGGTAAATGTTACATGACTTTTGCCATGGAGACCCGCCACGGAGTGCGCGGTGGAATCGCAGTCACGGAGGATTTTGAAAAATTTGAAATCATTTCTATTGCTGTTCCTGATAATAGAAATTTTGTTCTGCTAACGGAAAAATATAACGGTAAGTATATTCGTCTGGAGCGTCCATTCCCGATTTACGGCCGTCCGGGCTATCCGGAACGTTTTGACATCTGGATCTCGGAATCGCCAGACCTCGTTTACTGGGGCAAACCGGATCTATTGTTGGGTGTTGAAGATGTTCCATTTGCTAACTTAAAAATTGGCCCCGGAGCTCCTCCAATAAAAACTCCAAAAGGATGGTTGACGATTTTTCACGCTTCTGATTTTGATCCAGCTCGTCAGCGCAACGGTTATGAAAAGACCTGGAAAAAGAGATACTGTGCTGGAGTAATGTTGCTTGATCTGGAAGATCCCAGGAAAATCATTGGTATGAGTAAACTGCCCCTCTTGGCTCCCGAAGCAGAGTATGAAATAACCGGTGGTTATCGAAATGATGTCATTTTCGTTACCGGCAATATTCTTGAAGATTCTGGCGAAGTAAAAATCTATTACGGCGCGGCGGATACTTCTATTTGCCTGGCAACAGCCCATGTCGATGATCTGATTGCTCTCTGCAAGGATCCCAAGTGACATCTCTCTGGATTTGTACTGACAAGTTACTCGGAGTAATTATAGAAAGACAATGAAGATTGAAACAATATCGGCGGTTCTGGGGAAGACTCGGAATGGAAATTCGACGATATAAAAAGATTTTTAAGGGTGGAAAATGGCAGGAATTGAATTTAAAAACATCATAAAGCACTTTGACCAAAATATGGTTCTTGACAATCTCAGTTTAAAAGTCAGAGATGGGGAATTTTTAGTGTTGGTTGGGCCGTCGGGATGTGGGAAATCGACGACTCTTAGACTCCTATCCGGACTTGAAGAATTAACGTCGGGAGAAATTTATATCGATAATAAGTTGGTAAATGATTTTGCTCCCAAAGACCGGAATATCTCAATGGTGTTTCAAAACTATGCTTTATACCCTCACATGACAGTTTATGAAAATATGTCTTTTGGGCTCAAATTGCAAAAGTGTCCGAAGGAAGAGATTAAGAAAAGAGTAGAAGAAACTGCGGAAACTCTCGAAATAAGTGATTTACTAAAAAGAAAACCGAAACAACTTTCCGGAGGACAATGTCAGAGAGTCGCCCTTGGAAGAGCAATCGTGCGAAATCCATCGGTATTTCTATTTGATGAACCATTATCAAATCTGGATGCGAAACTTAGGGTTCAAATGAGGACTGAAATAAAAAAGTTGCACATTCGATTGAAAACGACAATGATTTATGTAACTCATGACCAAGTAGAAGCCATGACGTTAGGTGATCGAATAGCAGTCATGAAAGATGGGATAATTCACCAAATTGGGACTTCCTTGGAGGTGTACAATCACCCTTCCGATATGTTTGTTGCCGGATTTATTGGAAGTCCTGCCATGAATTTCATTCCTATGCGACTGAATGAAAAATATGAATTAATATCGCCCGAAAATGATTTTATTTTATTTCCTTCGAATGAACATTGGAAAAAATTAAAATCCCATACTGGAAAAGATATGGTCTTAGGAATCAGACCGGAAGAAATATCGCTGGAAAAGAAGGATCAGTATTGTTCACAAATTCAGGTAAAAGTTGACGTGGCTGAGCCTTTAGGTTATGAAACATTGATACATGCAAAGTATCGTGATTTATCTCTTGTATGCAAAGTGCAAGGGTTTCAGGAAAAAATAAACGGTGAATCTCTGGATATATATCTCAATATGGGCAAAGCAAATTATTTTAATGCAGAATCTTGTCAGGCAATCTGATCGTATTTTTTTCAGTCTATCTGAAACTAACCTGTCGATTTTCAAACATCTAAAAGTTCTCCTTATTCTGAGGTTTCAACACGATTCTATCGCAATGTCCAAAAAAATGATGACCCTTGTAAAAGGAAAAGGTTTTTAATAAAATATATCAGTTGGGATGGAGTCCCCCTGAAAAACGTCCGGGCCGGGCTGATGACTCCTGTCACGCAGGATGTTGCGTCGTGGCCGGGAAGTTTTCTAACAGGAGGATTTTATTATGGAGCAAATTTTCACTATTGCCGCCTTATGGCTCGGGTTAGCCGTTGTCTCCGCGGTAGTTGCGTACCACCTTCGGCTATCTATTGCTCTGGTTGAAATTTGTGTTGGCGTGGTTGCGGCCGCCGTAGCGGGTTCATTCGGCAAGGCGGAGGCATTGGGTGCAAATTCGGAATGGTTGCGTTTTCTGGCTGCATCTGGAGCTGTCTTGCTTACTTTTCTGGCGGGCGCCGAGCTCAAACCGGGCGTGATGCGTAAAAAAATAAAAGAGGTATCCGTTGTTGGACTGGTAGGTTTTTTTGCCCCATTTATAGGCTGTACCGCAATTGCATTTTACGCTTTAGGCTGGGATCTTCAGGCGAGTCTGCTTTGCGGCGTGGCGCTCTCAACGACATCGATGGCGGTTGTCTATGCTGTTATGCTGGAAACTGGTTTAAACAAGACCGAATTCGGCAAAGGTATTCTTGGCGCTTGTTTCATTAATGATCTTGGGACAGTCATTGCTCTCGGTTTGCTGTTTGCACCTTTTACATACAAGACCGTAATTTTTATTGTCATAACCGCTTTTCTATTGGCGATCTTGCCTTCGATCAGCCGCTGGTTGACCCGAGTCTACGCCCATCGCACGGCGGCCATCAGGACAAAATGGGTGATTCTTGTGCTTTTCGGTTTGGGATCGCTTGCGCTTTGGTCGGGGAGCGAGGCGGTGCTTCCTGCTTATATTGTAGGCATGGTGCTGGCAGAGTTCTCCGCCAGGGACACCTTTTGGATTCGACGACTCCGAACCTTGACGGTCGGTTTTCTCACACCATTCTATTTCATTCGTGCGGGGACGTTCGTTTCCTTACCCGCGCTCGTTTCCGCTCCGACTGTTTTCCTAATGTTACTGGGGGGAAAGGTTCTATCAAAAATTTTCGGGCTCTATCCAATAATTAGGCTGTTCCGTCGCAGGTCCGATGAACGGTGGTATTACACATTGCTGATGTCCACCGGTCTGACGTTTGGAACAATTTCTGCCCTTTACGGGTTGTCTCATAACATCGTTACAAGGGAACAATATTCCTTCTTAACTGCCGTGGTTATTGTGAGCGCTGTCGTGCCAACCTTAATTGCCGGATTTGCTTTTTTGCCGCGCCATCTGCTACCAAAACCGGAAGTGCGGGTTGAAGGAGCACAGTGGAAAGAAGGTCCGAGTGATGAAGGGTGATGTAAAAGGAAAAAGCGGAATTGACAATCTGTTTCGATTGCACTAAATTCATCCGTGAATTCAGATTGAACTTAATTGTCAAAATTTAAATGAAAAGGAGATATGTAAAATGAGTGCCATAGTTGAATTACATGCCCGTGAAATTTTAGATTCCAGAGGAAATCCGACCATCGAAGTCGAAGTGTTGACTGAAAGTGGTTATTACGGGACGGCGGCGGTTCCGTCCGGCGCCTCGACCGGCGAACACGAAGCGGTCGAACTGCGCGACGGTGACAAAGATCGCTACATGGGAAAAGGAACGTTGAAAGCGGTCCAGAACGTCAACGAGATCATTGCCCCGGAAATCATCGGCCTCGATGTGCTGGAACAGGCGGAAGTTGACAACGCGCTGATCGAAATCGACGGTACGCCGAATAAAGCCAAACTCGGCGCCAATGCCACGCTGGGCGTTTCGCTCGCGGTTGCCAGAGCCGCGGCGGATTGCGTCGGCCTGCCTTTTTACAAATATATCGGCGGCGTGAACGCGCGCGTTTTGCCGGTTCCACAGATGAACATTCTGAATGGCGGCAAACATGCGGACAATAACGTCGATCTGCAGGAATTCATGATTTTCCCGGCGGGCGCGACCTCTTTTGCCGAAGCGCTGAGAATGGGCGTCGAAACTTTCCATCAACTTAAAGGCGTTCTGAAGAAAAAAGGTATGAACACGTCCGTCGGCGATGAAGGCGGATTCGCGCCGAATCTTCGCTCGAACGTCGAAGCTATCGAAGTCATCCTCGAAGCCGCCGAAAAGACCGGCTACAAAGTCGGCGAACAGTTGTTCATCGCGCTCGATCCGGCGTCTTCGTCGTTTTATAACACCGATACACGGAAATACGAACTGAAATCCGAAAACCGCGATCTGTCGTCCGAAGAGATGGTCGCCTACTACAAAAATATCGTCACAAAATATCCCGTTGTCTCGATCGAAGACGGCATGGCGGAAGACGATTGGGACGGCTGGAAACTCTTGGTCAAAGAAATCGGCGAAAAAGTGCAGATCGTCGGCGACGACCTGACCGTCACGAATGTCGAACGCCTCGGACGCGCCATCAAAGAAAAAGCAATCAATTCGATCCTGATCAAACTCAATCAGATCGGCACCCTGACCGAAACCCTGAACGCTATCGAACTGGCGCACCGGAACGGCATGACGACGGTCGTCTCGCATCGTTCCGGCGAAACGGAAGATACGACAATCGCCGATTTGTCCGTTGCCGTCAATGCCGGGCAGATCAAGACTGGTTCCGCTTGCCGCACCGAACGGATTTGCAAATACAACCAGCTGTTGAGAATCGAAGAAGAACTCGGCGACGATGCGATTTTCTGGGGACGTAACATTTTGAAATGAGGCGTTCGGTTCCGGACAAAAAGAAATCGCGGGATGCCGACAACATCCAGCGACTCTACTGGATTCTGGGTTCCATCGCCGCACTCACGATTTTTATTGTGATGTTTGTCATCGGAGATTATGGTCTGTACCAGATTTATCTCCTGCATAAAGAGAAAAAGCAGATCGAGAACCACATGGTTGAACTCAGCGTCGAACAAGACTCACTGAGCGCTGAGCGCGCGCGTCTCGAAAACGACATTCAGTATATCGAGAAATTGGCGCGCGAACGTTACCGAATGGCAAAAAAAGGTGAAAAAGTTTTTCGAATTATAGAGAAATCTGAACCGAAAACCGACTCGACACTTTGAGCGGTTCCGGATCGCTGTTTCGCTTTTACATCATGGGTTGAAAATCACCGGCTAACGGTAGGAGTTGCGTTATGGATATTGCGACGCTGATTGGTCTGATTGTGGGTGTTGCTCTTGTGATTTATTCGATTGCCGCCAACCAGGGACAGGCGATCTATTTCTGGAATTTTCCTTCGCTTCTGCTCGTGTTGGGTGGAACCATCGCGGCGACTTTTGTCAACTATCCCGCAAAGGACCTTTGGAGCGTATTCCGCGTCGTCAAAAACGCTTTCAAACGCAACAAACAGGAATATCAGGAAGTCATCGACAAGTTTTACGATCTGGCCGGTAAAGCCCGAAAGAGCGGGTTGATGTCGCTGGAATCCGACCTTCCCGCTATCAACGACAAATTTATGAGAAACGGTATTGAACTCGCCATCAACGAAAAGGATCAGTCCCGTCTGCGAAATTACCTCGAGCTGGAACTCTCCAATACAGACAAACGGCACACGATCGGACAGGAGATTTTTTTCTACATGGGCACATACGCCCCGGCATTCGGTATGGTCGGAACGATTGTCGGTCTCATCATCATGATGAAGAATTTTACTATCGGAACGGCTTCCCGTGCAGGCGGCGGCATTTCTTCCGCGTTTCAGTTCGATATGGGCTCGCAGATGAAAACGCTTCTGGGCGGAATGGGACTTGCCTTGTTGACGACTTTTTACGGATTGATTTTGGCCAATCTCATATTTATCCCGCTGGGCGGAAAACTCAAACGCCGCAGTGATGAGGAAATTATGCTGAAGCAGATCATGATCGAGGGAATTCTTTGCCTTCACAACCGCGATCATCCGCTTGTGGTGCGCGAGAAATTGAATACGTTCGTTCCGCGAAGCGAACGCAAAGAAGAGAAAAAAGAGCGGAAATAATCACAACCGGTTAACGCCGCGATTTTTCAAAGTTTTTTTAATCGTTATGAGGGATTCGGTTCGGCCTGCCGAACTGTCCGATTAAAAGTTCGCAGATTAAAATAGATAGCCGAAATTTCGGCAAAGAAAAGAGTATCCAAATGAACAAAAAAATGCTGTTGTGTTTGTTGTTTGTCTTTCAAAGACTTTTCGCGGCCTTCGAGATTCAGACGATCCAACCCGACCTGATCGCGCTGGGCGGCGTCGTTTCGACCCGGCCGAACGGACTGAATCCGGCAGCGATCGGCGAAACCGGCGGTCTTCGGTTCGATGCGGTTTATTCAAATCTGTTCGGACTCAAAGACCTGCAATCGTGGAACGGAAATGTCGCATGGGCTGATGCGTCCGGAACCAACGCCTTTCGATTAAGCGTCGGGGCTTTCGGTGGTGAAATTTATCAGGAAAGAACTCTACAGGCATCGTTCGGCAGAGCGGTCAGACAATTTCTGAGAGTCGGCGTCGCCGTCGATTACTATCATCTGTCCGTTGCCGGATATGAAAACGCCGGTTCGCTGGGTGTGACGGCGGGGGCAAAATTTTATCCGACCGACAATTGGCGATTGTCTATTCTGTATGCAAACGTCAATCAACCGAAATTATCTGGAAGCAGGGAAAAACTGCCGCAGGCGTTCGCTGTCGGATGCCAGTATTTCTGGGAACCCAGACTCGAAATCGACGCCGAAATTTTCAAAGATACGTTGTTTCCGTTTTCATTCCGCGTCGGAACACGGGTCAATCTTTGGCGCGGACTGAACGGATTGATCGGATTTCAGTCAAATCCCGACCGCTTTTCCGGCGGACTGAATTTGACGCTTGGAAAATTCCGGTTCGATTTTGCCGCTCAACATCATGTTTCTCTTCCGCTGACCTTTTATGTCGGATGCGGATTTCAGATCAAATGAAGAGAGCGATTGTTTTACTGGCGGTTTTATTTCTGAGCGCGCCTTCCGGAGCGCAGACGGAGATCGACGAGATAATTTCGGAAGGTCTTCTCGTGCCGGACGACGTTTCCGAGGAAGAACTTCAAACCCGATTGGACACCTATACCGAAAATCGGATCGTCTGGCGAAAAGCGTCACGTTCCGAAATCGATGAACTTCCGATCTCGGTCGATCTGAAAGAGCGTCTCGTTCTGTTTTGGAAACAAAAACAGGCAGTGACTTCCTGGAGCGGTTTTGCCCAACGCGGCGGATTCGATGAATCGGAAATGAAAGTCATCCGATTTTTCTTTCGAATAGAGCCGGAATCGCCAGCAACGGGACAAGTTCAGGTTTATCTTTCGATGAAGGCGGATACTGCGCGGACGTCCGTCTCAAAGACGCTCGTTAAAAGTCGTTACCAGACGGCGAACGGCTGGTTTGGCGGAATCGTGACGGAAACGGATGCGGACGAACCACAGGTCGCGGATTACGCCAATTGGACGATCCGCAGTCCGCTTTTCCGGGAACGATGGCGAATCGTCGCCGGCGCGTACCGCATCAACTGGGGACGAGGATTGATGGTGTCGTCCAATCTGATGGGAAGTCGCAGTACCGATCCGGTTCAGAACATCACGCCGGAGCGGACGGTTTTGGCGAACTATCAGGGGACGGACGAAAATCGGTTTTTGTTCGGAGGTGCGGTTGAAATGCGGCTGAAGTCATTAACGGTCGAAGCGTTTTATTCGCGTCATTTTCTGGATGCGGTCGTCGAGAACGGAATTGTTAAAAACCTTCGGACGGACGGGCTTCATGTGACGGAATCCGCACAAGCCGCCAAAGACGTTTTACGCGAAACGGTGATCGGTTCGGGCTTTCGGTACGGAAACGATGTGCGGGAGTTCGGTATTTTCGTGGTTCGGCGGCAGTTTCCGATTCCTGCCGAATTTCAGGATATGAAAAAAGGTCTGACCGGTTTTTCGGCGTTTCACAAAATTGAATCGGCAGATTATCTGTTGGCGGGCGAGATGGCGAAAAGCGTTCCCGGCGGTTGGGCATTTGTCCAAAGTGCTGTTCGGCGGATCGGAAGCGCGTCGCTTGTAGTCAGCGCGCGATATTTTTCGCCCGATTTTCACGCTTTGATGGGTTCCTCGGCACTCACATCATCCGGAGTTGCGAAGAACGAAAGTGGAATCAATTCCGGCATACGATTCCGTCTGCGCCGCGGCTGGTGGTTGTCCGGCTATGCCGATTTTTTCCGTCAGGTTCGAACGGAAGAGCCGGGCGTCCCGCCGGAGAAAGGAACCGAGATCGTCGCGGCTTTCGGCAGACATTTTCGAAAAGAGAACCGGTTTGACGTTAAGTTCAGACGCATTCGCGAATGGGAATCGCTTTCAGGAGAACCGACGACTGAGCGGTTTCAGGCGAATGCAACCGGCGTTTATTCTATCACGGAAAACATCAAACTGACCGGTCGGTTGACGCATGTTCGGAATCTGAAAACGAAGACCGAAAACGGGTCGGCAGTCGGACTTTCTGCCGATTTGAAAATGTCGAAAAACCGGCGAATTGGCGTCGGAACGACACATTTCTACGCCATGTCGTCCGGTGCGAAAGTCTATCTTTACGAGCCGGGAATTCCGCTTCGATTCAACATGGCGATGCTGACCGGAACCGGATTTCGGTATTTTGTCGTGTTACGAAAGCAAGTGCGGGATCGGTTCGATTTTAGTATGGCGTTTAAGGGTCAGCAATCGCAGACTCGTACCGATGCCGGATGGAAAAATCGGGTGTGGCTCGAACTCCAGATGTTAGTTGATTTATGAGGCGGGAGTTTGTAACTTCACGGCGATTTTGATGAAGCTGAAACTGACTATTCTCGCCGCCTTTCTGATTTTCCTGTCCTCAAGGAGTTTTTCCCAGAACCTGATCTTCGTCAATCCGGCGCCGAAAAATCCGCACGTCGAAGTAAAAATCGTGAACATCGGGCAGATTGATTATTTTTCACTTCAGGATATGGCAGACGCCTTTGACGTTCGGACGTACTACCGGAAAGAGACCGGCAAGATACTGGCTTTTTTCCCGGGGCGAAAAGTCAAATTATCCGTCGGAAGCAGTTTCGTCGCTTTCGACGAAATGATGATGCAGATGCTCGGCCCGGTCGTACTGGTCGATCAGGACGCTTTTGTTCCGCTGACCTCATTTTTGGAATTGATGAACGAATACGTCATTTCCGATCTTAGATATTCCGTCAAAAAAGGAAAATCGTCCTTTAAAGCAACCGAATATTCTCCGCCGGTTCTGGAAACGGTCGTACAACCGCCATCAAAAGAGACGAAACCCGCGGAACCGGTTCGGCGCAAGTCTCTGACGGAGATTTCCTATCAGGAAAAAGCCAATGGAATTTTGATTTCGGTAGACGCGGACGGCGGCGGCTTCCAGGATTCCGATCTTTCTTCTTTTTTTCAGGGTGAAGAATGGTTTTATGTGACGATTTACGGCGCCGAATGCGATTCCGCAAAATTGTCGAAGGACTATCCGTTTCCCTCAATCGAAAGAATCGAGGCTGTCACACAGGCGAACTCCGTTCAGATTTCTTTGAAACTCGGCCGGAAGTTTAGTTCGGCAAATGTTCACTACGATGCGACGACGCATCAGGTAATGGTATCGCTCCAGTTTCCGCTCAACCGCGACATCCTCAAAAAGATCGAATCGGCGAAAGATTCGTGGAAAATCGATACCATCGTTTTGGATGCAGGGCATGGCGGGAAAGACATCGGCACGCCGGGACGATGGGGACTCGATCCTGAAAAAGAGATCGTTCTGGACGTCGTTCTCCGACTTGGACGGCTTTTGGAAAAACGGAAGGATCTGAAAGTCGTCTATACCCGTGATCGTGATGTGTTCATTCCCCTCTGGAAACGAACCGATATTGCCAATAAAAACGACGGAAAACTGTTCCTGAGTATTCACGTGAACGCTGTCCCGAATCACAGCAAATCGCCAGAAGGGATTGAACTTTATTTGCTGAGTCAGGGCGAGCGATCGAAGGAAGCGGTTCATGTCGCCCAGATGGAAAACTCGGTGATCCAGATGGAAGAGGCGCAGGATAAGGAAAAATACAAAGGTTTCGACGATTCCTCTTTCATTCTCGCTAACATGGTGCATTCGTCCTATATGCAGGACAGCGAAAAATTTGCCGAACTTTTTTCGAAGAATATCACCAGTAAGATCCAGCAGAAAAACCGGGGCGTCAAGCAAGCGAATTTTTATGTGTTGATCGGCGCATCCATGCCGAAAGTACTCGTCGAACTCGGTTATAACACCAGCCGTTCCGAAGCCGAATTGCTGAACCAGCCGCGGCATCGGCAACTGCTGGCCGAAACGTTATATAAAAGCATTATTGAATTCAAGGAGTTAAGTGATAAAACCATCGAGCAATAAACCGTTGTCAAAGTCGGATTTGAGCAACCTTCCCATCGGTGTGTTCGATTCCGGTTTGGGCGGACTGACCGTCGTGAAGCAGATTTTTTCCCGCCTGCCGAACGAGTCGATTCTCTACTTTGGAGACACGGCGCGGGTTCCGTACGGGAGCAAAAGCGTTCACACCGTTCAGAAATTTTCTCTGCAGATCGTGCGGTTCCTTCAGGAGAAAGGCGTCAAGATGATCGTCGTCGCGTGCAACACGGCGTCGAGCGTCGCGCTGGACGTTTTAAAGGAATCGACGAATCTTCCCGTTGTCGGCGTGATCGAACCCGGCGCGCGCGCGGCGCTGGCAGTTACAATTCGCAGTCGCGTCGGCGTCATCGGAACGACCGCGACAATCTCGACCGGAAAGTATGCCGAAATTCTGAAACACAAAACACCGGACATTTTCGTGGAATCGGTCGCCTGTCCGCTGTTTGTTCCACTTGTGGAAGAAGGCTGGACGGATTCGCCGGTCACCGAGCAGGTGGCGCGGATTTATCTGAAGCCACTCATCGAAAAAAATATCGATACGCTGATTCTCGGATGTACGCATTATCCGCTGATCAAGAAAATTATCCAAAAAGTCGTTGGCTTTGACGTCCGGATCGTCGATACGTCGGTTGAAACGGCTGTCGATGTCGAGAATATCCTGAAAGAATACGTCCTGTTGAACACCGGAATCGGTCAGCCGCGCCATCAATTCTATGTCAGCGACTTTCCTCAGAAGTTTGAAGAAATCGCCGACCGGTTTCTCGGCCAGTCGCTCCCGGATGTCAAATGCGTTTCTCTGGACGACCCGCTCTGATGAATCCGTCTTTGGCTCCCGGCAACATCGAATCGTCGCTAAATTTTCTGTATTCTCTGAATAAAAAAGGCATTCGCCTCGGATTGGAGCGGATTCGGGAATTGTTGAATCGGCTTGACGATCCGCAAAACGCATTTGCCAGTATTCATGTCGCCGGAACGAACGGTAAAGGATCGATCTGTGCTGTCATTGCGTCCGTTTTGGAGTCGGCCGGTTTCCGGGTTGGACTCTACACTTCGCCGCATTTGCTGAGATTCAACGAGAGAATCCGGGTCAACGGCGCGCAGATCGCCGATGGGGAAATGGCATCCTTTGTGGAGCGTTCGCATCGCTGGATCGTCGAACTCGATTGTACGTTCTTTGAGGCGACGACGGCCCTGGCGCTGGTGTATTTCCGCGAGAAAAAAGTCGATTATGCAGTGCTGGAAGTCGGAATGGGCGGCCGGTTCGATGCGACGAATGTCGTAACGCCGGTACTTTCCGTGATAACGCCGATCGGAAAAGATCACCAGGAATTCCTTGGGAAATCGTTGCGGCAAATTGCAATGGAAAAAGCCGGAATCGCCAAACAGGGCGTTCCCTGCGTGGTTTCCAAACAGCCGCCGTCCGTTTTGTCTATTATTAAACAGAATTTGGAGATCAACGGCGCCGGATTTTTCTATGCGCCCGATCTGTGCAAAGTTCGGCGGACGAAAATGACGGCGCAGGAGCAAACGGTGAATATCCGCTACGACGACCTTTCGCTTGTCGGAGTTCGGTTTCCCTTGATCGGCGATCATCAGGCGCTGAACCTTCAGACGGCGCTGGCGGCGATCGCATCGTTGAAAAACGAGTGCCTGACGGCAGAAGTTATCCGTCGTGGGATCGAATCCGTCATCTGGCCGGGGCGTCTGCAAATCCTGTCGAACGAGCCGCTCGTTTTTTACGATGTCGGCCACAATCTTCACGGCATCCGTCGCGTCGTTCGGACGTTGATGCAGATATTTCCTCAAAAAAAGATCGACACGTTCGTCGCGTTGGGAAGAACGAAGAATTATCGAGCGTTAGGCGAATCGCTGAATCGCCTCGGCGGAAAGGTTTATCTTTCGGAAATTCCCTGTCAAGATTCCGTTCCGGTTGACGAGTTGAAAACCGATCTGGTCAGGCACATTCCGGAAGGCAGGATTGTAACAGGAGGCGCTCCGTCGGAATTGTTACATGAAGCGGCTTGTCAAATTCGGCCAGATGAAGTTCTGTTAATTATTGGAAGTCATTATTTGGCGCCGCTGGTTTTGCCTATTTTCAAAAAAAATATTTGACGTTCTAAAAATATGCTTTAAATTTCGCAAAGTTTTTAATGATATGTTTTTTCTGACCTACCTAAGAACTAAAAATCACACAGATTGTAACTAATCGCATTTAAGGAACAAATTATGGAAAAAGAGCTGACAATTACCGAATTGCAGGCAATGAAAATCAAAGAGTTGACCGATTTAGCTCTGAAGTTGGAGATACCGGATTGCACGGGATTAAAGAAATTGGACTTGATCTACAAAATCATGGAGGCGGCGGCGCGGAAAGAGGGACACATTTTCGCGCAAGGCGTTCTTCAGGTTATGGATGAAGGTTTCGGATTCCTGCGGTCGGAGAACTTCAGTTATTTATCCGGCCCGGATGATATCTATATTTCGCCGTCCCAGATCAAACGGTTCGGACTTCGCACCGGTCATATCATTTCGGGAGAAATCCGCCCGCCGAAAGATAACGAGCGATTCTTTGCACTGTTGCGGGTTGACGCCGTCAATATGATGGATCCCGATGAGGTAAAAAACAAGAAATTGTTTGATACATTGACGCCGCTCTATCCGCAAAGCCGGATTCAATTGGAAACGGACTATAAGAATAATTCGATGCGGATCATGGATTTGCTTTGCCCGATCGGAAAAGGCCAGCGCGGTCTCATCGTCGCTCAGCCGAAAACCGGAAAGACGACTCTCCTTCAGCAAATCGCCAACAGCATTACGACAAACCATCCGGAAGTCATTTTGATGGTTTTGCTGATTGACGAGCGTCCGGAAGAGGTCACCGATATGGAGCGTTCGGTCAAAGCCGAGGTCATCAGTTCCACGTTCGACGAACCGCCGGAGAGACATGTACAGGTCGCCGATATGGTTCTCGAAAAAGCCAAACGCATGGTCGAACTCGGTTATCATGTCGTTATTTTACTGGACAGCATCACGCGTCTGGCCAGAGCGCATAACGCGGTCGTTCCGCACAGCGGCAAGATTCTGTCCGGCGGTATCGACGCCAACGCCCTCCATCGTCCGAAACGCTTTTTCGGATCGGCCAGAAATATCGAAGGCGGCGGAAGCCTGACAATTATCGCCACGGCGCTGATTGATACAGGTTCGCGCATGGACGACGTCATTTTTGAAGAGTTCAAAGGCACCGGCAACATGGAATTGGTTTTGGACAGACGCCTAAGCGATCGCCGCGTCTTTCCGTCGATGGACGTCAACCGTTCCGGCACGCGAAAAGAGGAATTGCTCCTTTCTGCAGCCGAACTCGCGCGCGTTTGGATTTTGCGGAAACTTCTGAGTGAGATGAATCCAGTCGAAGCTATGGAGTTTCTGCTGGAACGCATGAGACGCTCTAAGAGCAACCGCGAATTCCTGAAGTCGATGAACCAATAATTCCGGGCGACCGGCCGATTGAGACAAAGGAAGCAAACGCCGGAAAAGCCGATATTTCGGCTTGTAAATCTCTTGTTGGACGTTGTAAATTCACCCGCTTTTTAGAACGATAAAAAAGGAATTTTATTATGAAGCCGAAAATTCATCCGAAATATGAAACTGCCAAAGTCTCCTGCGCCTGCGGAAATACATTTACCACCCGCTCGACATCCGGCGACATCAAAATTGAAATCTGCTCGGTTTGCCATCCGTTTTATTCCGGAAAGCAAAAGCTGATCGACTCTGCCGGACGGATCGAGAAGTTCAATCGCAAGTACAAAAGAGACGCTCAGAAAGGCTAGCGACTCATTCCTATATAGCGGCTTATTCTCTTGGAGAAGGGCCGCTATTTTTATATCTATGGCACAAAAAATATTAGTCGGCGGACAAGCAGTTATTGAAGGCGTAATGATGCGCGTGCCCGGTTCTTATGCAACGGCCGTTCGTAAACCGGACGGTCAGATCGAGATCGAACGCCGCGATTTTGTCTCTGTGACCGACCGAATCCCGCTGCTAAAAAAGCCGTTTTTACGCGGTTTGATCGCCTTGTTTGAATCGTTGAAGATCGGCATGGGAACGTTGCAATTTTCGGCGGACATCGCCATCGCCGCAGAAGATCAGGCAAACGGCAAAGAATCGAAACCCGTCAGCAAATTGGGCAACGCGCTGATGTACGTCTTTGCGTTCGGATTGGCGTTTTTATTGTTTGGCGTCGCACCGCTATTTCTGACGACAAAACTGCTCGCCATCGAACGGAAAGCGTTCGCGTTCAACATCGTTGCCGGTTGCTGGCGAATCGTATTTTTTCTCGTCTATCTCTGGCTGATTTCATTGATGAAAGACGTCAAACGCCTGTTTCAATATCACGGCGCCGAACATAAAGTCGTCTTTGCCTTTGAAAACGGACGCGAACTGACAGTTGAAAATACGCGGGATTTTCGAACATTCCATCCGAGATGCGGCACGAGCTTCATCTTTATCATTCTGCTGGTTTCGATTCTCATGTACGCCGTGATCGATACGGCGATCATTTTTGCGATCGGGAGAATTTCGCTGGGAATCCGCATCGTTTTTCACTTGATCCTGTTGCCGTTGGTTTCCGGCGTCGGTTATGAATTTTTAAAACTGACCGCCAAACATCAGGACCAAAAATGGGGACAATGGCTTTCCGCTCCGGGGCTCTGGCTTCAAAGAATTACCACTCAACCGCCAACAGACGACCAGATCGAAGTGGCGATCGAGGCATTGAAAGCCGCGTTCGGCGATAAATTTGCCGAATATGCCGGCAAGAAATTTTCGGCGGAAGCCGTCGATTAACGGGAAGAATTATGAAAGCGCGCTTACAGGAAATCATCGCGAAATTTTCCGAGATCAATAACGAGTTGTACGATCCGTCGGTTCTAAACGATCAGAAACGATACATCGAATTGATGAAAGAGCATAAGGAACTTCAGCCGATTGTTGAAAAAGCGAACGAATATCTGAAGGTTTTGGAAACGATCGAACAGGATCAATTCATTCTCGACGGTCCGGATCTCGATCTGCGGCAGATGGCTCACGAAGAAATCGAAGAATTGAAAAAGCAGGAAAAGACGCTCGAAGAAGAGATCAAAATCCTTTTGCTTCCCAAAGACCCGGCGGACGATAAAAACGCTATTGTCGAAATCCGTGCCGGTACCGGAGGCGACGAGGCCGCGCTTTTTGCCGCCGATTTGTACCGGATGTACGTCAAATATGCCGAGAAAAAAGGATGGAAACTCGAAATCCTTTCCAGCAACGAGATTGGAATCGGCGGATTCAAGGAAATTATCTTTCAATTGTCTGGCGTCGGCGTCTTCGGAAACATGAAATTCGAATCGGGCGTGCATCGTGTTCAACGCGTTCCCGTTACGGAAACTTCCGGGCGAATTCACACGTCGGCGGCGACGGTCGCCGTTCTGCCCGAAGCGGAAGAGGTTGATTTAGACATCAATCCCGAAGAACTGCGCATCGACACTTATCGCAGTAGCGGCGCCGGCGGACAGCATGTCAATAAGACGGAATCCGCGATTCGTATTACGCATTTGCCTACCGGATTGGTCGTCACCTGTCAGGACGAAAAATCCCAGCACAAGAACAAGGCCAAAGCGCTGAAAATCCTTAGAAGCCGATTGCTGGATTTAAAACGCGCCGAACACGAAAAAGTCATCGCCGATAAACGGCGGTCGATGGTCAGCACCGGCGACCGAAGCGCCAAAATCCGGACGTACAATTTTCCGCAAGACCGAGTCACCGATCACCGGATTAATCTGACGCTCTACAAACTTCAGTACATCATGGAAGGCGACCTCAGTGAATTGATTGAGGCGCTGGAAGTGGCGCACAACATGGAAATGCTCAAAGGATCGAACTGACCGATTTCTCCGGTCGATGATGATTTTGTTCATTCGTAATTTTCTCTAAAACACGCTAAATATTAAGATTTTCCTGGAAAAGAGGTCGGAACTTTTGGCTCTTTTGGCAGGCGAAAGTCAGAGATTGAATCCGGGAAAAATATTTTGTTGGAAGCCAACAAAACTGCTTGCCCGGTTTAGAAACTGGATTAAATTTCGATTGGTTTATGGAAACAATTTCACAAAAAATATGGTGCGTGATTGACGTTCTGAAATGGTCAAGAGAATATTTGTCGCAGAAAGGCGTCGAATCGCCTCAGGTCGAGGTTGAGTGGCTTCTGAGAGAAATCCTGAGTTGTTCGAGAATGGACATTTACCTCAAGTACGATCGCCCGCTTTCGGCGGCGGAGTTGGCGGATTTCAAGAAAATGCTGATCGAGCGCGCGAACGGAAAACCGATTCAGTATGTAGTCGGCAAAACGGAATTCATGGGTCTGGAGATGAAAGTCTCGCCGGATGTGCTGATTCCGCGATCCGACACGGAAGTGGTTGTGGAAGCGATTCTTTCGGTTCTGAAAAAACGGAAATGGGACAAGCCGCGCATTCTTGACATCGGAACCGGTTCCGGAGCCATTGCCGTTTCGCTTGCCGTGCTGGCGCCGGAATGTTCCGTCGTTGCCTGCGACATCAGTCCGAAGGCATTGGAAATCGCGCGGGAAAATGCGCGGAAACATGCCGTTTCCGAACGGATCGAGTTCGTATTGCAGGATATTTTAAAGGCAGGCAATTTTCCTTCCGCTCCGTTCCAGATCGTCGTTTCCAATCCGCCGTACGTTTCCGGGAAGATGTACGATGAACTGCCGGCAATCGTCAAAGATTTCGAACCTAAAACCGCCTTAACGCCCGGCGGCGATGGATTGCAATTCTATCACCGTTTTGCAGAATTGTCCGGCGATCTTTTAGCGGCGGACGGCGTCATGACAATGGAAATCGGCGGCACTTATCAGGAACCGGCCGTCCTCTCCATTTTTTCCGACAACGGTTTCGACCGGTTGATGGTGATCCGGGATTTACAGGGACAGAGCCGCGGCATTCTGGCGGAAAAGAAACATGAATAAACTGCTCGCTTTCATCCGGTTGACGCGGCCGCTAAATCTATTTCAGGGCGCCATTGCCATTCTCGTCTGCGCGACGTTGATGCAATCGTTCCCTTCTCTGGAAGCGATTGTTTTGGCTGTCCTGATTGTCTGGTGTTTTACCGCGGCAGGCAATGCGCTGAACGATTATTGTGATGTTGAAATCGATCTGATCAATCGTCCGGACAGACCAATCCCGTCGGGAAAAATCACCCGGCAAACGGCGTTGGCTTTCTCAATCGCGCTGTTTGTGATCGGCGCGATTCTGACTGTTTTTATCCTGACGCCGGCGATTGGAATCGTCGTCGCGGTGGCGGTATTTTTATTGATCACGTACAGCGTGTTTTTCAAAAAGCGTGCGTTCTGGGGAAATTTCATCGTCGCGGCGCTTCTGGGGTTGACATTCATTTTCGCCGCGCTGATTTTCGGCGATGTCCTGAAAGGAATTGCGCCATTTTTTCTGGCATTTGGATTCAATTTGGTGCGCGAAATCGTCAAGGATATGCAGGATGTCCGCGGCGATCGGACGGAAGACGCCCATACGATTCCCCTGCAATACGGAATGCGCGTGGCGCAGGCGTGGGTCGTCTGGCTAACGCTCATGTTAATGGCGTGCGCATTCCTGCCATATTTTCTCGGCGTGTATGGAATTTATTATCTCATCGTTCTGGCCGTGGCCGTCGAACTCCCGCTTGCCTATGTGATCTATTCAATTCGGAAAGACGTCGGCGAAGCGAATTGCGGACGACTCGCCCGCGTGTTGAAAGTCGATGTCTTTATCGGTCTCATTGCGATATTTGTAGGAAGATTTTAAATGTCTCAATTTATTCACTTGCATAATCACTCCGATTATAGTTTACTGGATGGCGCTCAGAGCGTCGATGGATTGGTCAAACGGGTCAAAGAACTCGGTATGCCGGCGGTCGCGCTCACCGAGCACGGAAATCTCTTCAGCGTCATCGCGTTTTATAAGATCGCACGGCATCATGGCATCAAACCGATCATCGGATGTGAACTATATGTTGCGGAAAACAGTCGGTTTGACAAAAAATCCAAATCGCAGGGCGGATTCGGTTATCATCATTTTGTTGTGCTGGCGCAGAATCTGAAAGGTTACGAGAATCTGCTGAAACTGAGCAGTCTCGGATATTTGGAAGGATTTTACTACCGACCGCGCGTCGATCTTGAACTCCTGAAAAAATACAACGAAGGGCTGATCGCGCTGACGGCGTGCATCAAGGGAAAGGTGCAGAGTTTTGCCATTCAGGGCAATTACGAAAAAGCGAAGGCGCAGGCTATGGAATATGCTGAAATCTTTGACGGCAGGTTTTACCTCGAAGTGCAGAACCATCGTCTGCCGGAAGAGAAAATATGGTATGAAGCGTCCATGCGAATGTCGCAGGAAACCGGCATTCCGCGCGTTGCCACCAACGATTCGCATTATACGCTGGCAAGCCACTGGGAGGCGCACGACGCTCATTTTTGTTTGGGAACCGGAAAGATTTTGAGCGATACCGACCGGATGAGATACGATCCGCCGGAATACTGGGTCAAAACGCAGAACGAGATGGCGGCGCTGTTTCCGGGCGACGACGAAGTGATCGAGAATTCTCTGAAAATTGCCGACGCCTGCAACGTGGAATTCGCGTTCGGGAAATACTTTTTGCCGACTTTTCCGATTCCCAACGAAGTGCCGGAAAAGACAGCCGACGAATATCTGACGCGGCTGGTTTTTCAGGGAATTCAAAAGCGTTATCCGGAAATCACCGATGCCATCCGGGAACGCGCCGATTTTGAGCTGAAAGTCATCAAACAGATGGGCTTTGCCGGTTACTTTCTCATCGTCCAGGACTTCGTTCAATATGCGAAACATTCGGGCATTCCCGTCGGTCCCGGCAGAGGTTCGGCGGCCGGCAGTATCGTTGCCTACGCGCTGGGAATCACGGACATCGATCCGCTCCGATTCAAACTCCTGTTTGAACGGTTTTTAAATCCGGAACGTATTTCCATGCCGGACATCGACATCGATTTCTGCGACGAGAAGCGCGGGAAAGTCATCGAGTACATCAAGAAAAAATATGGCGAGAACAGCGTCACGCAGATCATCACGTTCGGAAAAATGAAAGCTCGCGCCGTAATTCGGGACGTCGGGCGCGTGATCGGAATGCCGCTCTCGGAAGTGGACCGCATCGCCAAAATGATCCCGGAAGGATTGAACGTTTCTCTCGAGTCGGCGCTGGCTCAGACTCCCGACCTGCAGGCGCTGGCCGAAATCGACGATCAGCACCGGAAGTTGTTTGAAATTTCCAAGATTCTCGAAGGAATGAATCGGCACGCTTCGACGCATGCCGCCGGCGTCGTAATCGCGCCCGGCGAACTGACCGACTATGTTCCGCTTTACCAACCGACCAACGGCGAAGTCACGACGCAGTACGACATGAAGTGTATCGATCAGATCGGCCTGCTGAAAGTCGATTTTCTCGGCCTGAGGAACCTGACAGTCATCGATAACACGCTCTCCATGTTGAGAGAAAAAGGGATCGATCTCGACCTCGATAACATCCCGGAAAACGACGAAAAAACGCTGACGCTTTTCGGCGAAGGAAACACGATCGGCATCTTCCAGTTTGAATCCGCCGGAATGCGTGATTATCTGCGAAAACTGAAACCGTCGGGAATCGAAGACCTGATCGCCATGAACGCGCTCTACCGGCCGGGGCCGATGGATATGATCGACCAGTTCATCAACCGGAAACAGGGCAGAGAAAAGATTGTCTATCTGCATCCTTTACAGGAACCATATTTAAAAGATACCTATGGAGTTATCGTCTATCAGGAACAGGTGATGCAGATTGCCAACGCCGTCGGCGGTTTCTCGCTGGCGAAAGCCGATCTTTTGCGGCGCGCGATCGGGAAAAAGCAGACCGAGACGATGGAAGCGCTGTGCAAGGAATTCATCGAAGGCGCTGTCAAAAATGGCGTTGAACAAAAGATCGCGACACAGATTTACGCATTGATCCAGAAATTCGCCAGCTACGGATTTAACCGAAGCCACTCAGCCGCTTATGCCGTTCTCGCGTACCGGATCGGCTACCTGAAGGCGCATTATCCGGCGGAGTTTATGGCCGCAAACCTGACGAGCGAGATTAACACGACCGACCGTGTCGTAATCCTGTCCGCCGAAGTCCGAAAAATGGGAATCGAAATTCTTCCGCCGGACGTCAATCAGAGCGAAGTTTGCTTTCAGCCAGACGGAAACACCATTCGCTATGGATTGAACGCCATCAAGAATGTCGGCGAAAAGGCCGCCGAAAATATCGTCGTCGCGCGGAAAAAAGCCGGAAAATTCCGTACGATTTTCGAGTTTATCGCGGCGCTGGATTCTAAAGCAGTCAACCGGAAAGCCATGGAAAGTCTGATCGCATCCGGAGCCGCCGATTCGCTCGAAGGAACCCGGGCTCAAAAAATCGCCGTGCTCGACCTTGCCATGCAATATGCTCAGCGCACTCAGGACGATCTGGCGAACGGACAGGGAAACCTGTTCGGTTCCGGTAAATCGGACGCCAAATCGCTCGTTTCCGAACCGAAATTGCCCGACATCAAACCATGGGACGGCGGTCAGAAATGGGCAAAGGAAAAAGAGTTGCTGGGCATTTATCTGACCGGTCATCCGCTTCTGCAGTACGAACGTGAGATCGATGCTTTTACGAATTTCGATTTCACGGAAAGTCTCGCCACGTGGGATGGAAAAACCATCAAATTAGGCGGTACGATCTCTCGGATCAAATCCAATTTTGACAAGAAAAACCGCCCAATGGCATTCATCACGCTCGAATGCCTCAACGGTTCGATCGAGATTATCGCTTTCTCCGACGCATTCGAGAAATCGAAAGAATATATTCAGACCGAAATGGCTGTATTCGTTCAGGGAAAAGTGCAGGTCAGCGGCGAAGACAACGCGAAAATCATCGCCGACGAAATTCTGCCACTCGAAGGATTGATGAATCGGAAAACCCGGCACATTCATATCCGGTTGACCGGAGAGATCGATCGAGTCACTCTGGAAAATTTCAAAAAGATCGGCAAAGAACACTCTGGCAACTGCTCGCTCTTTTTCCATATTTACGATAAAACCGGGACCGGCAAAATAATCCGCTCGGGCGTTATCAAAGTCTGTCCGGATGAAGTTTTTATGGAACATGCGCGCGTTGTCTTCGGCGATGAAAATGTCTGGGTCGAAGGATGATCGCCGTTATCCAGCGCGCCCGCGACGCGTTTGTTGAAATTGACGGCAAAGTCGTCGGAGAGATCAAAAAAGGGCTTGTCGTTTTGTTGGGCGTTTTTCAGGAAGACGTCGAATCGGACGCCGAGTTTTTAGCGGGAAAAGTTGCCGGAATGCGGATATTTGCCGATCCGCAGGGGAAAATGAATTTATCGGTCAAAGAAATCGGCGGCGGCGCCCTCGTGATCTCGCAGTTCACGCTTTGCGGAGACTGGCGGAAAGGACGGCGTCCAAGTTTCATCCGCACCGCGGCGCCAACCGAAGGGAAACGATTGTACGAATACTTCATCGATTGTCTCAAAAAGGAAAATCTGCCGGTCGAATCCGGGATTTTCGGCGCGATGATGGACGTTCATCTGGTCAATGAAGGACCGGTGACTTTCGTCCTTGACAGCAAAGAAAAGTAAGGGGGCGCATGAAAGTTAAAGAAACCGGCGAATATCGGATGCCGATCACCGATTGGCCGAAAAGCGAACGACCGCGCGAAAGGTTGATGGAATCCGGCGCTTTTAAATTGTCCGACACGGAATTGCTGGCTATTCTGATCCGCGCCGGTTCCGGCCGTCTGACGGCGATCGATGCGGCGCGTGAAGTCCTCAATCATTCTGACGGTCTGAAAAAACTCGGTGAGATGGATTATCATCAAATCCGGGATATGAAAATTCCGGGAATCGGCAATACGAAAGCGGTAACGATCGTCGCCGCCCTGCAATTGGCCAGGCGCTTGGAAGCGGCGGAGAACGAAAAACCCGACCCGATCATCAAAACTTCCGAAGACGTAGCCCGGATTTACATTCCGAAATTGCGGGATCTCCGGAAGGAAATATTCATGACGCTTTTATTGGCGAGCAATCATCGGTTGATCAAGGATACGATCGTCAGTGAAGGAATTCTGAACGCCTCGGTCGTGACGCCGCGTGAAGTTTTCCGGGAAGCGTTGGTCGTCATGGCGGGCGCGGTCGTCCTGTTGCACAATCATCCCAGCGGTAGTTTGGAACCGAGTCGCGAAGACATTCAACTCACGCGCCAGATGGTTGCGGTCGGAAAGGCGATGAACATTCCGGTGCTTGACCACATCATCATCGCCGGAAGCAGTTATACGAGTTTTGCAGATAAAGGATTGTTGCACGATTAATTTTATTGGCGGAATTTTTCATGTTTCGTTGTAATATTGAACGCAAACGGAACGATGGGAGAGATTTTTTGATATAAAGAGGCTCGTAAAGTGGAAATAACCGAAAAAGCGCGGACACATCAGCAGAATGATGAAACCATGGTTTTTGACGGAATTTCCGTCGTTTTTGACGACAGACTCCGGATTTTGTAGTGGAAAGTAAAATTGACTATCAGCGGAATTTTTTCTATGGAGAAGGTCTGATTGTTCAGCGAGGCAATAGTTCCTGTTAGCCGGACAGACCGAAACCGGTAAGCGGCGATGGAGGCATAAGACAAATGGCAGTTGATGACAAATACGTTTTAACGACTTACTTAGAAACCAATGTGAACAGCTATCTCTTTCCTTTGTTGGCGTGGTATCATCTCGAGGATCAGGATGTTGCCAAAGCCGCCGCCTGCTGTGAAGCGGCGATCCGGACGCATCCCGATTCCGCTCTTGCGCATTACGTCATGGCCATTGCGGCTGAAAAAACCGGAAACGTTGAAATTTCCATCGAACATTTGAAAGCTGTCATCGACATCGATAACGGATTTTTACAGGCTTTTTACAAATTGATCGAACTGGGACACGCACAGCTGAGTCCGGAACTGCTGAAATATTGTCTGAAAAGGATCGCCGTCCTGAATCCGTTCGATAAAAAGAATATCGAACGGCTGAAATCCGTTCCCGACACTGTTGGTGAATATCATTCACAGACGGCGCTGTTCGGCCAGATGTCGGGCATCGGCGAAATTGCGTCCGGAAAAACATCCCCGACCGCAGAATCCGGATTGAGCGATCTCTTTAAACGCATCGAAGAGCGGCAGGAACCACAGATGGCAACGGATCTGCCGGAAGAAATCGAAGAGGAGAACGTTCACATGGGACCTATCGTCGAAGAGACGGAATTCGTGCCAAAGTTCGAAAATATGGAACCGAAGCCGGTCTGTACCGAACCGGAATATGCCGAACCGCCTGTTTCGGAACCGCTTCCGTCGATGGGATCGAAACTGTCGGAGATGTTTGAGAAGTTCAAGCAAAAACCGCTGGATGAACTACAGCGGGAAACGTGGATGATGCCGACGGTCGAAACTGAGCCTGTTCAGGAACCGGTGGAAGAAGTAGCGGAATCGATCGCGCCGGAAATTTCCGAACCGATTCTGTCGGAAAAACCGGATCATTTGGATTTTAATCCTGAGCCGATAACCGAACCCGAACCGGAAATTTCTCCCCTGAAAAACATGAAACTGTCGGATATGTTCGAGAAGTTCAAACAAAAACCGCTGGAAGAGATTCAGCAGGAAACATGGACGGTTCCGGCCGTCGAAACAGAACCGGAGCCAACGACTCCCGAACCTCTCGTTACCGAAGCGGAAACCGTCGAGACGCCAAAGCCGGCCGATTCCGAACAGTTGATTACGCCTGCCGAAGAACCGGTCGTCGAGAAAAAACGACCCGCTCCGAAAAAATCCTCCAAAAAACCGATAGCCAAAAAACCGGAGAAAAATCAGGCGAGAATCGAACTGAAAATTCCGATCCCGACCATGACGTTCGTCGAAGTCTTGAAGAAACAAAAATTGTACGATCAGGCACTGCAACTGCTCGATGTTCTCGAGACAAGAACGACAGACCCGGAGAAAATCAAAAACGCGCGGGAAGAAATTTTACGTCTGAGATCGGAAGAAGAGGAAGCCGAATAAAAACCGCGAGATAAAAACGCGGTGTTTTACATGGCAATCAATCGTTTTCTTTCGGCGGATTGAGCAGGATTTCGGTTGTGATCGGAACGGCTTGTTTGAGCATTGCCGAAACGGAACAGTATTTCTCCTGTGAAAGACGGACGGCTTTGTGAATTGCTTCCGTGTCTAATTTTTCGCCCCAAAATAAATACCGAATGGTGATTTGAGTGAAGATGCGCGGATGTTCGTCGCGTCTTTCGGCCTGAATGTCTATTCGGAAATCATCGACGGGCGAGCGCATTTTTTTCAACAACGATTCAATGTCCATTCCGGAACATCCGCCCAGCGCGAATAGCACCAGTTCCATCGGTCTCGGAGCGGCGTCGCTCCCGCCAAATTCCTTGGCGGTGTCCAAAACTACCCAATGGTTCGATTCGCCTTTGGCGATGAAGGTTGAATCTTTCGCACGAAGGATTTGTACTTTCATGGTTGGTCCTTAGAAGTTTTTCAGGGTTTATTTTTGTGTCGCGTCTGCGGAAATGGTAAGTATCATTGGGAACGCTCCGAATTTTTCGGTTCGCACAGATTCAATTTGAGAAACAGATTCCGCGTGACGTTTTCCGGAACACAGTCGCAACTCTCGGCTTTTTGATAGATTTCGACTGTCTTCTTGATTTTGTCGATGAAAATCTCACAATTGTGACATTTTTCCATGTGCTCTTTGATGATCTGGCAAGGCTCGGAATTCAAATCTCCGCCGAGGTAATCGCAGACCTTGTCAATCAATTTTGGATCACATTTCATATCATTGCCTCTGCTTTCACGAGGTTTTCCAGATGATCTTTCAAGAAATTTCGGGCGCGCATGAGCCGAATCTTGGCGTTGGAAGGTGTAATGTTGAGAATCTTGGCCGTGTCTTCCGTCGATAATTCGTGGAGATCGCGGAGAATGAAAACGGTACGGTAGATTTCCGGAAGTTGTTCGATGGCCGAATCCAGTTTTTTCCGGAATTTCTTTTTGCTGATGCGGTCGTAGTCGATAACCGGCCACTCCTGCGCTTCCATAGAACTGATGCGCTCGATGTCGGGATCGTCGATGGAAACGTGTTGATATTTGAACGGCTTGGTCTTTAAGCGCCGCAAGCCGACGTTAACGGCAATCCGGTAAAGCCATGTGTAAAATGACGATTTCATTTGAAACTGTTTGATCTTTTTGATCATGATCAGAAATGTTTCCTGAAGAACATCTTCCGCATCCTGTTCATTGCCGGTCAACCGGAGGGCTAAATGGTAAATCCGGTTTGTGTAAATAGAAACGAGTTGTGAAAGCGCGACACGATCGCCCGTTTGCGCTTTCCTGACGATTTGTGTTTCCTGTTCCGGTCCGATTTCCAAGGTGGTGCAATTTATTGAATGTCGTGGTAAAATCCATCACAGAATTTATAATCCCAAAGTCATCTTCGGTCAGCACAATTGCCGTAGAATTACATGTTTTTAGATGAATGAAGATGGGAACCGTTACAACGAGCGGTCAGCGGCAAAAGTCTGCACGGACCGTCAATGTCTGGGAAAAATCGAGTCTGTCTTCGATAAAATGCAAGCCCAGCGAGCAATCGGTTTGAACGGACGGTGTCTGGATGGCATGGACAAGGAAATCGGCTCTGGCATAACTTCTTGAGCCGAAGAACCGGTCGCCGAATAAAATCTTCTGTCGCTCGCCCCGGTAAAACGTACCGGTCACAGCGAATCGTCCGCGCGATGCCTGAATTTCCGAATACCAGCCGCGAGCCGAATACCAGCCTGAAACGTGGCGAGACCTGTCGGCGCTCATCAGAACGCCGCTGGAGATTTGAAGACTATCCAGAAATCCGATACTTCCGCTTTGCCAGCCGATTTTCAACAAAGCTGCCATGTTATCGCGGATGTGTTCGTCTGCCGGTGAAGGTGACGACAACGCGAAATGATTGATAACGGCATAGTGCGAAAGCGAATATTGTCCGATCTTCAGACTTCCTGAAAAACCCGTCATGAACACTTCGCGTGTGTGTTCACCCTGGCGACTTACCCAGTCTAACCAGAAATTTTCAAAGATTCTCTTCCCGGAGAAATCCAGATAAAAACCTTCGATGTTCGGCCGGAAATAGTCAAGCGTATCGGTCAACAATGCCAACGGATAACGAAGCAAATCTCTTCTCGGGAAAACGCCGACCTGAAAACCAAACGGCTCGCGGTTGTAACGGTAATTCATCACAATTTTGAGCGGGTGCGCATCGAACCGGCTGCCTAATTCGTAAATATAATTCATTCCAAAAGCGATCTCATGCGATGGCGCGATTTGGAAAATGGCTGTTGTCGCGAAATCCGAGCCGATGTATGTTTTCGGCATCTGGACGGAATTGTAGTATTCCCGATTGTCTAAAAAACCGTGATAATTCGCCACCCAGCGGACATCACCGGCCAACGAAAAAGCCGTTAAAAGCGACAGGATGAGCCATGATCGAAAAATTTTCGTCATGGTATAATTTCCTCTTTGGCGGGCGAAGAAGAAACGGATTTCTGCACTTCCTCGGCGTGGAAGGAACTGCGCACTAACGGCCCGGAATAAACCGCCCGAAAGCCGCGCCGGACTCCGTCCTGCCGGTAGAATTCAAACTCGTCCGGCGTGATGTAGCGTTCAACCGGTAAGTGATCCTTCGTCGGCTGGAGATATTGGCCGATCGTTAAAATATCGCATCCGGCGGACAGCACGTCGTTCATCAGCTCGAGAATTTGTTCACAGGTTTCGCCCAATCCGACCATGATACCGGTTTTGGTCACGGCGCCGCGTTTTTTGGATTCGGTGATAATCCGGAGCGACCGGTCGTAATCCGCCTGCGGTCTGGCGAGCGGATAAAGCGACCGAACGGTTTCGAGATTGTGGCCGAGAATGTCCGGTTCGGCGTTCAGCACGGTTTCGAGCGCGGAAATGTCGCCGCGAAAATCCGGAATCAGGACTTCGACTTTACAGTCGGGATTCTGGCGACGAATTTCGCGGATTGTTTCCGCCCAGACTGCCGCGCCGCCATCCGGCAAATCGTCGCGCGTAACCGATGTGACCACGGCATATTTCAAGCCCATTAGGTTGACCGCTTTCCCGGCTTTAGACGGCTCGTCCGGATCGACCGGCGC
>JBAZPZ010000010.1:0-35952 GCA_041645495.1 Fidelibacterota bacterium
TTTTTCATCACAATGGGAGAAATTTAACTGCCGATTTTGTTTAATTCAACTTTTTTCTCGAATCATAGCCACAATGTTGGAAAGTGCAGGAAAGAGGCGGGCGGCATAGATCAAGTCATTGGGTATTAAGACATTTTTGTTTCGAGTTTTCCGCCTTCGGCGGACAGGCTCACAATTCGTAAAACGTAAGTCGTATGTCGTGATTCGCCATGAAAAATCTTCTTAAAATGACCAGTGCCCAATGCCTGTTGACGATTATTCCACCAGCGGCAGACAAACCCATTCTACCTAATCAACATAATCTACCCAATTAACCCTCTTAACTAATCGCATCCATATAATCGTGCGACTCGAACTGGGCGATTTCATTGGCGATTTTTTCACAAACGTGATCGCGATACGTTTTAGCGGCAACTTTCACGGCGTTCGTAATGGCTTTGGCTTTCGAGCGTCCATGCGCCTTGATGACGATTTTCTGGAATCCCAGGAGCGGCGCGCCGCCATATTCGGAGTAATCGGTCACCGTCTTCAATTTTTTGATGCCGCCGGAAAGCGCTATCATGCCGAGCATCCAAATAAACCGGTGTTTATAGGCATATTTCCCGAGGTGCGCCATTGTTTCCGCCATGCCTTCCATCGTTTTCATCACGATATTTCCGACAAAACCTTCAGTGATAACGACGTCCGCCAATCCCTTCATCACGTCGTTCCCCTCGATATTGCCGATAAAATTGACGGTCGGTAATTTGCTCAAGATTTCGTAAACCGTGGTTAAAACTTCGCCGCCTTTGTGCGGCTCTTTTCCAATGTTCAACAGTGCGACGGTCGGTTCTGGAATTCCCTTGATGTCCGACGCGTAAAGTTTCCCCATCAGCGCAAATTGAACCATATCTTCGACGCCGCAGTGAATATTGGCGCCGACGTCCAGCAGTAAGGCGAAATGGTCTTTTCGTTTCTGGGCATTCTGCGTTGGATAAACCGTCGCAATGGCGGTTTTTCTCACGCCAACGATGCGCGGAATGTGTTTCGCGGCGGCCAGCACATAGGCGCCGGTATTGCCAGCCGAGACCAAACCTTGCGCTTTTCCTTCACCGCATAGTTTTGCCGCCAAAACCATCGACGCATTCGGTTTTTGTTTGATCGCAATCTTCGGAATGTCATCATTTGTGATCGTCACCGGGGTGTGAACGACTTCGATCTGATTCGGATTATGTTCGGTTTTCGAGAGAATATCATCGATCCGGTTTCTGTCGCCGACGAGAATCACTTTTGTCGATGATTCGAGAGTCGCCCGTGCAACGCCCGCGACTATCTCGTCCGGCGCATGGTCGCCTCCCATTGCATCAACCGCTATTACTACTTCCGATAATGATTGTGTCAAATCTATCTCCTAATTCTATGAAGACTGTTTTGCTTTCTTCAGTTCCAGAATGAGCGCCGGAACTATTTCCCGGACATCGCCGACGATTCCATAATCGGCAATTTTAAAAATCGGTGCATCTGGATCGCTGTTGATCGCAACGATCGTTTTCGACGAATAAATTCCGGCAAGATGTTGAATTGCGCCCGATATGCCGCAAGCGATATACAATTCCGGCGCAACCGTTTTACCGGTTTGCCCGATTTGAATACATTGCGGTTGCCATTCGGCGTCAACGACGGAACGGCTTGCGCCGACAGCCGCGCCCAAGAAATCCGCCAATTGCTCGAGGAGGACAAAATTCTCGGCACAGCCCATTCCGCGCCCGCCGGCAACGATAATTTTTGCTTCCATCAATTCGGGGCGCGTTTTGCCTTCGCAGGAAATTTCCCGGATCGTCGTCAGGATGTCCGTCGCGTTCATCCGGAACGAAAATTCCTCGATTTTTGTATCCACTGAATGTTCGATTATTTGAAAAATATTGGGGCGAAGCGACACGATCGTCGGCTTTTGGTTCGACTTCAGACTCGCAACGATTTTTCCGGCATAAACCGAACGACAACAGACGAGTTTTTCGTCTGAATTTTCTATCGCGACGCAATCGACGATCGGTGAAACACCAAGATTTGCAGAGACTGCCGCCAGAAGTTCTTTGATCACCGCCGTATGCGGAAAGAGAACGACGTCTGGTTGTTCCTGCGTAATGATATCGGTCAGCGGTTTCGCCGCATTCTTTGACATCGGATTTGTGAGATATTCGCTTTCAAAAACGATCACTCTGTCCGCGCCATATTTTGCGAGACAAGAAGCCGCGTTTTTCGCTCCCGCTCCAAAGACCACCGCTGTGAGCGGGGCTTGACCGGCGATGTTTTTTCCGACGGAAAGAGTCTCGGCTGTCACTTTTTTTATGACACCTTTTTTATGTTCGACAAATATTAAAACTTTCAGCATTCTGATCCTACAGCACTTTTGCTTCTTCCGTTAGCAGACGAACGAGTTCCGGAACCGCACCAACGCCTTCTCCGACGATTTTTCCCGGCGGTCTATTCGGTGGATATTCCATTCCAAGAACACATAGATTTGGATCGCCGAGAACAACCGGTCTGGAATCGATCTGCTTTTTCTTCGCGAGCATGATTTCCCTGAGCGACGGATAGCGCGGTTTCGTCAAACCTTTTTCCGCCGTTACAAGGCAGGGAAGAGCGCATTCGACGATTTCTTTCGTTCCATCAACATCGCGCGAGACGACGGCGCGATTTCCGTCGATAGAAAATTGACTCGCCGCCGAAATGACCGGAATATTCAGCAAAGAACCGAGCAGTTCGCCGACCAATCCATTTTGGGCGTCGATCGTTGTCTTTCCGCAGAAAATGATATCGAACGGGTGATTTCGGATTTCATCTGCCAGCATCCGGGCGATCGACAACGCGTCCGCCATCCGGCTATTCGGCGCAATCAGATGAAGCGCTTTGTCGGCTCCGACGGGAAGACACTTTTTTATAACACCGGCGGCGTTCTCGTCGCCAACCGAAATCACGGTGACTTCTCCGCCGAATTTCTCTTTTAGTTGAACGCCCGCCTCCAACGCGTATTCATCGTATGGATTGATGGCAAGCCTGATGTTGGTTTCGTCGATGGTTTTGCCGTCCGGCGCGATTTTGATGATCGTATCGGAATCCGGAACGACCTTGACGCAAATTAGAATATTCAAATGACCACTCTCCCTTAAAATCAGCTTCCGCTAATGACGAGTTCTTTGATCTTAAACGTCGGCGCGTTGACCGAATCGCGGAATTTCAGGTCGTTGCCGATCATGGTGATATTTTTCATCATGTCAAGCATGTTTCCGGCGACGGTAAATTCCTGCACGGGATAAGTCAGCTTCCCGTTTTCGATCCAGATTCCTTCCGCGCCGCGCGAATAATCACCGGTGATATAATTGACGCCGACCCAATGTACGCTCGTCAGGTACAATCCTTCTTTCACCGATGCGATAATCTCTTCCGGCGGAATCGATCCATTCTGTAAATAAAAATTGCTCGTGCTTGGCGCGGGAGCAGAGCCGACGCCGCGCGATGCGCTACCGGTCGGTTCCACACCGAGTTTTTTCGCCGAGTAACAATCGCAGAGGTACTTTTTCAAAACGCCGTTTTCGATAACGACATTTTTACGGCTCGGCAGACCTTCGTCATCGAAAAGTCGCGATCCAAGTCCGTCGGGCAGAAGTCCGTCGTCGATCAGTGTAAAATCCTTCACGGCAATTTCCTGATTGAGTTTATCGATCAGAAACGAGTTGCGACGATAGATCGCGGTTCCGACGACGGTCGATTCAAGAATCGACAGAAAATCCTGACCGGCGTTCGGGTCGAAAACGACCGGAACCGTCTGTGTTTTCGGCTTTCGCGCACCGAGTTTTCTCAGCGTTCGTTCCGCGGCCGTTTTTGCTACGGATTCAATGGAATCGAGTTTGTCGAAAAACAGATGATTTGTGTACCAATAATCGGTCTGCTTGACACCATCTTTTTCTGCAACCAGCGACAGAACTAATGCGCAGTTGGAATATTCCTGCTCTCCATAAAAACCCAGGGAATTGGCCAGCGCGATTTTACTCCGCGAATCGCTCCACGACGCGCCATCGGAATTGGTGATCAACGGACTTTGTTTCATGCCGATCTTTTCCATTTCCGTAGCCAGCCGGATTTTTTCCGAAGTCGGTATCGTTTCGATCTTTGGATCGAAAAGCGTCAGCGGGGAAGTCGCCTTTCCGAGATACTTACTTTCGGGCAAGCCGCATAGTTTGTCTTCGCCGGTAATTTGCGCCATCTCGACGGTTTGCCTGATCAATTTCTTCAGCGATTCTTCCCGAAAATCGCTGGTGTAGGTCAACGCTTTTTTCTTGTTCTTAAAAATCCGGATGCCGAGCGATTTGGGATTCGCCTGCTTGAGTTCCTCAATATTCCCGAGCCTAACTTTGACGCTGGCTTTGGTAGAATTCACGATGAGAACGTCCGATTCGTCGGCACCATTTTTCTGGGCTTCCCGAATGATAAAATCTGAGATTTTTTTTAAATTATCCATGATTTGCCTCTATGATTGGGTTCCGCCGACGGTTATTTCGCTGACTTTGACGGTCGGTATTCCTACGCTGACGGGAACGCTTTGCCCGTCTTTTCCACACATCCAGCCGCCTTTTGAAATCGTCGGATCGTTGCCGACCATCTGAACTTTTCTCATCACGTCGGGGCCGTTGCCGATGAGCGTGACGTCTTTCAGCGGAGTCGTGATTTTTCCGTTTTCGATGAGATACGCCTCGTAAACGCCGAATGTAAAGTCGCCTTTGGTAATATCGACCTGTCCGCCGCCAAATCGTTTGGCATAGACGCCGCGTTGAACGGAGCCAATGATCTCGTCGGGAGTATATTTTCCGGCGCGCATGTATGTATTGGTCATACGTGGAATCGGCGGATAGCTGTAAGCCTGGCGCCTGCCGTTTCCGGTCGGCGCGCATTTCATCACCTTCGCCGAGATCGAATCGTGCATATAACCGTTCAGAATACCGTTTTCGATTAACACCGATTCGGTCGGAACGTTTCCTTCGTCATCCACGTTGATCGAACCGCGAAGATTCGGATAAATTCCGGCGTCAACGATCGTGCAGAATTCAGAGGCAACTTTTTGTCCGATCTGATTCGAGTAGTTCGATAGACTCTTGCGGTTGAAATCGGCTTCGAGCCCGTGCCCGACCGCCTCATGAAGCAGAACGCCGCTTTCGCCCGGCCCAAGAACGACGACCTGCGGTCCGGCAGGAGCGGGTTTGGCTTGTAAATTCGTCACGGCGATTTGGGCGGCCTCTTCGGCGATCGCTTCCGGAGAATTTTCGGCAATCGAAAAATATTCCAACCCAACTCTGCCACCATATGCGGCTCCCGCACTCTGACGATTCGTTCCGTCTTCGGCAACGGTGCTCGCCCGCATGATGATCATCGGCTGAATGTCGGTAAAATATCTGCCGTCAGAATTCATGTACATGATCTGCTTCATCTCGTCATTGATTCCGATGTAAGCCTTTGTGATTTTCGGGCTGTATTTTTTGGCCGCGACGTTTGACCGCTGAATCAATCCGAGTTTCGTGTTCAGATCCGCATCGACGCTCAATTCTTTCAACGAATACAGATCTTTTTTCGGCGCCGAACTGACGTTAATCACTTTTATTCCGGCGGTCGTGCCGGCGATATAAGAAGCGGCGAGCGCGGCGGCGTTCATTTTATCAAAATTCAGTTCATCGGTATAAGCGTAACCGACCTGATCGCCCTGAACGGCGCGAACGCCAAGTCCCATGACAATCCCGCGGCTCACGTCTTTGATGATGTCTTCTTCCATCCGTAGAGCGGCAGAAATCCGATATTCAAAAAACAGATCGGCGAATTCCGCTCCGTGAGACATGGCGGTAGCGATCAGTTTTTTCATATCGGCTTTTGTCACACTAAAAAGCTCTTCCATATTTTGTATCGAGCCTTCGGCCAATTTTTCTGCACGGGCGGCATCCATCCACCATGGCATGGTCAGAACGCCTGCCGTAATGATCGAACCGGCTTTTATAAATTCTCGCCTTTTCACGTTTTCCTCCTCTATTACTTCCTTGTCCGAAAATCTACCGGACACAACAAATCTGCTCACAAAGGTAAAGATTTCCCGGAATAAATCAAAAACCGGCGCTTACGGATTCCTCAGCGCGGCGACGTTTCGTCGGAACCGCTCGTATTTCAATCGCCGGATCGGACTCTTTTGAAAAAGATCCAGAAACTCCGCATCTGTCAGTTTTTCCCACTCGGAAAGTGACCGGTCCAGCAATTCCAACCGGTTGAAATATCGCGTTTCTGTCGCCGTTTTCGCCCAAAGACAATTCCATGGACAAACATTTTGGCAAATATCACATCCGTAAAGACAATTATGGAGATGGTTTTTTTCTTCATCCGAAAAGACGCCTTTTTTCTCGATCGTCAGATAAGAAATGCACTTCCGGGCATCCAAAATTCCGGGCGCCGAGATCGCACCTACAGGACAGGCTTTCAAACATTTTTCGCAGGAACCGCATAAATCTGGTTTGACATCGCCAACGGGAAGATCCCGATTCAACAACATCACGCCCAGAAAGCAAAACGAGCCGGCGTTTTCGACGATGATAGACGTGTTTTTCCCCTGCCAGCCGAGTCCCGCCGTAACAGCAAAAGCTTTTTCCAGAACCGCGCCGGTATCGACGTAAATTTTTCCGTCGATCGACGAATCCGCTACTTTCAGCGTTAATAACAATTGTCGCAATTTCCGTTCGAGAATCCGATGATAATCTTCGCCGCGCGCGTATCGCGAGATTATCGCATCTTCGTGACTATTCCGGAAATCCGAAAAATAATTTTCCGCAACGACCAGAACCGATTTCACCCACGGAAATCGGATCGTTAGATCGGTTCGTTCCCGTCCCGAAACATCGGGATCCATCCAACTCATACCGGCATGATTTCCTTCAGAAAGCCACGATGCAAGATGGACATGATATTTCTCGTCCAAAACCGGCGGTGCGAATCCGTACGCCGAGAAACCAGCTTCCCGGCAAAGTTGCCTGATGTTTTCCGCAAGATTTGTCACATTTTTCTTCATCACCAAACAAAAGTTAAAGACAAAGATTGTAAAAAATATACAAAGTCTTTAATATTCAGCCGTCATTTTTGTTAGATACCGTTTCCAAAAAATAAGGAATTATCGATGAAAAAAACACCCGTTCTGTTTATCTGCACCGGCAACTCCGTCAGAAGTCAAATGGCTGAATCGTTGATGCGACAATTCGGCGGCGAATGGTTCGAACCGCACAGCGCCGGAACAAATCCGGCGGGATTGCATCGATACACACGTCAGGTTTTATCGGAGATCGGCATTTCGACGGAAGGACAGGAATCCAAACACCTCGACGTTTATCAGAACACGGAATTCGATTATGTTATTCCGCTCTGTGAGGTTGCGGCGATCAGCTGTCCCAATTTCCCCGGGAAAAATCGACGGATCAATTGGTATATCGACGATCCGATTCGCGTCATTGGAAGCGAGGAGCGACGGGTGATTGCGTTTCGCATCACGCGAAATATTCTGAAGGACAAAATTCTCCGGTTTATCCGGGAGAAATCGTCAGTGCAAACACCGCCTCCGGCCGAGTGAGTAAAGAAATCTTTCAATCATAATTAAAACCGCCCGTGATGTTTGAGCATGCGGGCGGTTTGTTAATCTAACTATCCGGGATCAGCGGTTCTTGATTTTCCAGAGTTTCCCAAATAATTGTTCAAGAACGTCACCGAGATTTTCGTCGCGCGCCGTGGTAATATCCGGCTCGTTGTGAAGAGCGACGTACGGCACCTGAATGCCTTTGACCGCGATGAACTCGGGATCGGTTCCTTTAAATTCTTCCCAATCGGAAAATTCGTACAACCGTTTTAGTTTGGCGTCCGGCAAACCGTGTTCGAGAATGCTGTCCGGTTTCGCCGGGTTGAACCGCTTGCGATTTTTTCTCAATGATTCCTCGAACGGAACGTCGATATAAAAAATCGCCGCCTTTTTCAGAATTTCCTGAGAAAGATGCGGATACGCCGCTTTGTAACCGCCGTGTTCCGAGCCTCGGGAAAATTCGACAAGTGTCGTCGTGTGATCGTGATAATTTTCATGATCGCGCAAGCGCTTGGAATAATCCATCGAAATCCGCTCGATCAGCAAATGCCACTGATATTCCTTAAGAAAATATCCGTCTTTGTCCGAATGAATGCGCGGTTTGTTCATCAGTTTTTCCAGAATGGCGTCTTCCTCAAACCATATCCAGAGCATCGGAAAATCGTCGATCTCGTCAAAATTGCCGATGTGAAACCGCTTTTCCCGGACTTCGGGGGTCTGCTTTTTCAGATAATCGATAACTTCCGATTTACCGGAAGCCGGCCGACCGTTCAGAATGAGAATATCAAAAATATTTTTTCCCATGATGTCTTCTCCTATTTTCGTGTTAATGACCAGATCTTCCTTTGGGCGTGGCGTTCCACAACCGCGACATTACAATCGCTCCGACAATGGCAAACGGAATCGGCCAAATTTTCCACGCCTGCCAACCCCAATTGGTAGTTATATAAGCAACAGCCATTCCGACAAACGCGCCCGCAAGATACTGCATTCCATCGATGAGTCCAACGGCTGTGGCGGCGGCTTTTCTTCCACCAAAATCCATTGTCGCCGCTCCGCCTATCATCCCGTGAGCGCCGTTGACAAAAAATGAGAGACAGGCGAGCAATATTGCCGACGCCAGTGGTCCAAAACCCATCGAATCCGAAAAATAAAAAAGAATTAAGACGATAACCATACCGATAAAACCATAGACAATCACCGGCGCGCGCCGTCCTTTATATACACGATCCGACATGATTCCCAGGACAAAACCGCCGATAATCCCGAAAATAGCAATGCCCCACGCGGTCAATTGGTAAGGAAGGTCTGTGCCAAGAATTTGATGCGTTTCTTTGTAGTAAACCGGCCACCATGCGTCCACGACACTTCTTCTCACAAAACCGATCATCATGGAACCGACTGCGATCATCCACATTATCTTGCTACCGAAGACTTTCTTGATTACGTCTTTGAAAAGAATCTTTTCGTTGTTCTCCAACTTTCCCAGCCCGTCGCCGGTATCAAAGTTTGCATATCCCGCTTCGGATGGCGTATCACGCACGAAAAATAACGTCAATACAAACAGAAGCACAACAAATATTGCCGGAATCCAGAACGCCCAATGCCAGGCAAAATACTTAACGATCAACGGCGTGCACGAAAATGCCAGAATGAGGCCAAACCGGATCAAAATTCCGAAAATTGCCGCGAAGGTTCCGCGCTCCCGAATATGAAACCATTGCGCATTTATTTTGACAATTGAAAGGGCTCCGAAAGACTGGAAATAACCGTTAATCGCCCAGATAGTCGCCAATCCCCAGACGACTGTTCCTTTCGTTAATCCCGAACCTATAACCGCCGGAGCGACCAATTCTTTACCGTTCCAAACCGCTGGACTTTGCACCAACAGATGGGAAAAGCCGAACAATCCATTCATCAAAACGACGCCAACGGCTCCAATTAAAAACGCCCGTCGCCCGCCGATTTTATCGGCAATCGGACCGTTGATGACAACCGATAATCCGTACACCAACGGCAATAACGTTTCAAAAATTCCGAGGTCGCTTTTCGTCCAGCCGAAAATCCCTTGTAGGGTCGGCGCAATCGCGGAAAAATTGTACCGCGACATGTAAAACAATGAATACATAAAACCGATAATTATCCAGTTCTGGAATCGTCTGGCGCGATAATCAGCCGAGTGTACGGGTCGTTCCATTATTAACTCTGACATTACAGATTCTCCTTATATTCTCATTGAACCAAACAAGAAATAACCTACAAACGGAAATTATCATTTCAATTCTAAAAAAGCCAATCTTTATTTTTCGAGTTATTTTCAATAATTTAACTATTGATGAATCGGATCAATGTCAAAATTAATGGGGCGCTCGGAATCACCACGAAACCGGGAAAAACGATCCGCGAGTTGCTCCGCACTCATCTTCCGGATGGCAATTATCTTCCGTTTTTAACCGTTAAAAACGACTTGTTTGCCTCTTTGAACGAAACTGTTCAAACCGATTCCTCGATCAGCACACTCAGTCATTTTTATGAATCCGAGCGGCGCGCTTATGAAAACACTGCCATTCTGATTATTTCTTTCATCGCCAGACACTTGTTTCCTAAACGAAGATTCGTCGTAAAACACAGTATTTGCGACGGCGTCTATTGCGAGTTTCTGGACGAAACGCTAATCAAGACAGAAGAGATCGATCAATTCCGGCGGGAATTTGCAAAATTGGTCGCAGAAAATGCACCCATACGGCCGGTCGTTTGGACGCTCAGCGATGCAATTCATCATTTCATGCGCCGTCGCCGGGAAGATACCGTTCGGTTGCTGAACCATTGTTCGGCAAATTTTGTGACTCTGTACGAGCTGTGCGGAGAAATGTTCTGGTTTCCGAATCCACTGGCGCCGGAAACCGGATTGATCCGATGCTACGAACTTTTGCCTTATGATATTGGTTTCGCGCTCCGCGTGCCGGTCGAAGGAAATCCTGACCAGCTTCATTCCTATCAGAATCAAAGCCGGTTGGGTGAAATTTTTCACGAAGCGCATGACTGGGGGCGCATTCTCGAACTATTGTACGCCTGCGACTTGAACAAATCCGTCGCAGAAAACACCATTTCCGACGTTATTAAAATTGCAGAAGCGCTTCACGAGAAGAAAATCGCCGCGATCGCCGATCAGATCGATAAAAATCCGAACCGTGCACAACTGGTGTTTGTCGCCGGGCCATCTTCTTCCGGGAAAACCACATTCATGAAGCGGCTTTACGTTCAGTTGCGCGTTCTCGGGCGAAAAGTGATAACGCTTTCGCTGGATAATTATTTTAAAGATCGCAACGAGTTGGTAGATGAGCCCGGTAAAGGCATTAACTTTGAAGCGCTCGACGCCATAGATCTGAAATTGCTAAACGAACATCTCCTGCGACTCTTGTCCGGAAAGTCGGTCGTGCCGCCGGTCTATGATTTCATAACCGGAAAGAAGGTCGCCGGACAAATGAAAATCAATGCAGATCAAAACACCATTTTCATAATCGAGGGGATTCACGGAATCAATCCCAACCTGACACAGAAGATTGACGATCGAAAGAAATTTAAAATATATATCAGTCCGCTTACGCATCTGAATTTTGATGACACAAATCGGATACCAACTCACGATACGCGCCTGATACGGCGGATCGTTCGCGATGCGAAATACCGCGGCTATTCCGCCGCAGAAACCATTCACATGTGGAAAAAGGTTGTCGAAGGCGAAAAGAAATATATCTTTACTTATCAAGGACAAGCGAACGTCATGTTCAACTCATCGCTTGTCTATGAGATTGGCGCACTCAAGACGTCGGCGGAAGTGGCGCTCAAGAGAGTGTCAATTCACGACGAGAGCTATCCGGAAGCAGACCGGCTGTTGCACTTCCTGTCGTATTTCCTGCCGATTGAAGACGATGAAATCCCACCGACATCAATTTTGAGGGAATTTATCGGTAAAAGCTCTTTTGTTTACTGATAGACCCTTCTCTCGGATGCCGGGCGAGCGGCGCTTCAGATAAGCAACAAGAAAAGATAAATTAAAATGGAATGTCGCCACCTTCGTGTGGAGCAGGTGGAACTTCCGGTTCAACAGCGTCTTTATCTTTCCCGTGGCTTCCGGCAAGCAGAGTAACCTGATCGACATCAATATCGACTTTCGTGTGTTTCTGTTTGTCTTTGTCTTCCCACTCTCTCGTGCGAAGTTTTCCCTCGACGTAGATCAGGTTTCCCTTTTTCAGCCACTCTTTTGCATACTCTGCGCGCTGGCGCCACATGACCAATTTGTGCCATTCGGTCTTTTCTTTGGTTTCGCCGTTTTTGTCTTTGGACATTTCAGACGTCGCCATGGAAACTTCCGCTACCGCATCTCCAGCCGGCGTGTAGCGCACTTCGGGATCGCGCCCTAACCGACCGACCAAAATCACCTTGTTTACACTACCTCTTGACCAAGCCATTACATTTCCTCCTCTTTTTTAATAACGGACAAGCCACCTGTTATATTGTCTTGGCTAACTTATGGTAAATAATACAAAACCAAATCGAGCAAGTCAATTCTTTTTTTTTTCGATTGAAAAATAATTTCTACCGGATCCAAATTCGCTGCACCGAAATCAAACCAACGAGACAATCTTTTTCTTCATTTCGGCGATTTTGGCGGAATATTCCAGATCGTTCTTCATCCGGTTCTCCACCCATTTACACGCATGAACCACCGTCGAGTGATCGCGTCCGCCAAAATACAGTCCGACCGTTTTCAGGGAAAGATTAGTGTGGTCGCGCGCAAAACACATGGCGACCATTCTGGCTTCGGCAACCTCTTTTGTTCGGCCGCTTCCAACCATAGAATCGAGGTTTATCTTAAAAAATGCGCCGACGACACTCTGAATATTTTCGATGGATATTGATGACGTCGTTCGCGTGCCCATGATTTCCCTCAACACTTTCTGTGCGAGCTGTAGATCGATATCAACACTTAGCAGGGAGGAGTGGGCAAGAAGTCGAATCATGGCGCCTTCGAGTTCGCGGATGTTGGATCGAATGTTGGTGGCGATATATTCGATGACTTCATAAGGAATGTCTAATTTGTCGTCTTCCGCCTTTTTCTGAAGGATCGCGATTCTCGTTTCAAGATCGGGCGGCTGAATATCGACCGTCAGGCTGGATTGAAAACGAGACAACAGTCTTTCCTGTAATCCGCGAAGTTCCATCGGCGGACGATCGGTCGTCAATACAATTTGACGCCGATGTTGATATAAATCGTTGAAAATGTGGAAAAATTGTTCCTGTGTCTGTTCCTTTTTTTGGAAAAATTGAACGTCATCCAGAAGCAACATATCCACGCTACGATAGTATTTCGAGAATTCCGTGGTCTTGTTCTTTTGTGTCGCCGCGATAAAATCGAGCGTGAAAGAATCGCTCGAAACATATGCCACGCGCTTAGCGCGCCCGGTAGAAAGCGCCTCGTTTCCGATGGCCTGAAGCAAATGAGTTTTGCCCAAACCGGTTCCACCGTAAATAACCAGCGGATTGAAAGAGGTTTTGCCGGGCGCATTCGCAACCGCAACGGCGGCGGCTTTGGCAAATTGATTTCCACTGCCCTCCACGAAAGAATCGAAAACGTATTTATCGTTGATCTTTGTACCGCGCTCGATCATTCCGATGCGCGGCATTTTATCGCTTAGGCTTTCGGTTTCTGCCGCGGCGTTAGATTTTTGACTTTCTTTTGAATCGTTGTCCGTCAAAAGAATCGTATATTTGATTAGCAATCCATTTCCGGTAACAAATCTTAAGGCTTTTTCCAGGATGTCACGATAATGACCGTCAATCCATTCATAAAAAAACTTATTGGGAACCTGTAAAAACAAAGACTCCGATGTCATAGAAATCGCATGTATGGGAAGAAACCACGTATCAAACGTTTGTGCTGGAATTCTTTGTTTAACATAACTCAGACAGTCGTTCCATACTACCTGAAAATCTGTGGCTCCTGTCATGACCGTTGCATCCATTCTGTTCAAGTTATCAACATCAAAATATCGTGGGCATAAAAATAATAAAAATACCGGGAATTTTCGATAGAAAAAAAATTCTTGTTATGTCTTGTAAACAATTATCAGTGATTTCCCGATATGAATTTTTCCAAATGAATTGTAACTCAATGTGCATAGAAACAGAAAAGCGCAAATTAATCCTGTCAGAAATATTCACAGATAATTCCCATAAATTCCCATTGTCAACAAGTTATTAACACTATTTCAAATCGTCCACTATAACCTAACCATCCCGCTTTTATAAACAAGGAAAAGAGTTTAGCAACAAACTAAACCAAAACAAACGTCTTGTTAATATCATAAAAAAATTTAAATTAGGCGGATTTTGAAAATTGTTTGTCTTTATAGAGGTTCAAATGAAAAGAACGTTTCAACCCAGCAATCGCAAGAAAAAAAACAGCCACGGCTTTAGAGAAAGAATGAGCACGAATGGCGGAAGAAAGACGCTCTCCAGAAGACGCGCAAAAGGAAGAAAAGTCCTGTCGGCTTAACCTGCCAAGAGAACAACGGTTCTTAGATTGGAATACCCGCCAGCGCCTTATCAACACCCACAAAGCCATTCGGTTTGATAATATGCTGATTAGCGTCGTTCCTTTTGAGACGTGGAAGTTATCAGTTTCTATTCGACGAAATATCAAGGGTTCTGTGCACCGCAACCGAATTAAAAGAATTATTCGCGAAGCGTTCCGTAATTCCCGCGGCCGTTTTGATCAACCTGTCGCCATGCTTTTCACCGTATTATCCGAACCTTCCAATTTAGTTTACGCCGATCTTTGTCAAGCGATTATCAATCAGGCGTAATTCGTCATGAAAACAATAAACCTTTTGCCGATTCTTCTCATTCGTTTTTATCAGACCTGCATTTCACCAGCCCTGCCCAATTCTTGCCGTTTTTATCCGTCCTGCTCTAGTTATGCGCTTGAAGCCTTTCAACGGTTCAATCTTTTTTATGCGCTTTACCTGAGCACCAAAAGAATTCTTAAATGTCACCCGTTTCACGTGGGCGGCTATGATCCGTTGCCAACCCCCAAGGAATAATCGTTATGGACAAGAAGTCAATCCTCGGTTTCGTTTTCGTCTTTCTCATCATTCTTGCAATGCCATACTATTTCAAGATGGTTAATCCCGAACAACCAACCGTTCCGACAACGACCAGCGATCAACAAAAAATCGCGCCTACCCCGGATTCTTCTCCACAAACGGTCAACGTCCCCATCGAACACCCGAAACTAAAAAACATTGAAAAAGACATTCTTTATACAATCGATACGGAATTGTACAGGATCGTTTTATCAAATCGCGGGGGTGGAACGCTATCCAGCTTCGTCCTTAAAAACTATCAAATGATTACGGGTAATGATACAACCCTTGTCGAACTCATTCGAAACAGTGATGTCAAATCTCTGTTTGTCCGATATATATCCGTCGATGGAGATTCTGTCGAATTGAGCCAGACCTTTTCGCTTGAAACGCCTCGCGGTGGCATTCCTTCCAAAAACACATGGACACTTCGGGGTGGCGACTCTCTGTCTCTATCATTTGTGCTCAAATCTTCATCCGGTACGCTGGCACAGAAAACATTCGTTTTCCATGGCGATATATACAGTATCGACTTATCAACCAACGTAACCGGGTTGCGGGAAAATATTGCCTCGCAATTTTATGAGTTGTCGTGGGAGGGTGGATTACCTTATACGGAAACATTGATCAAGGACGATATTTACTATTCGAAAGCCTACGCTTACAATGCTGGTGACGCTGTAGATTTGGATGTAAAATCCGGCAGAAAAAATCAGAACTCTTTTACAGGAAATACCGGCTGGACGGCTGTCCGAAATAAATATTTTACAGCCGCATTCCTGGCGAACGGAAACGGCATTGGCTACAGGCTGACCGCAGAGGGACTTCCGCTTGAAGGCAAAGATTTCCAAAAAGTATTCAATATGTATCTTTCGCTGCCGGTCGGTAATACAAATCAAACCCGATTATTCATCGGACCGCTCGATTACCAGATCGTCAAACATCTCGACGTCAATCTCGAAGAAATTATGAATTTTGGCGCCAGCATCATTCGACCGATCAGTAAAGGTATTCTTTGGGTATTTATCTGGATGCACACATTTATTCCGAATTATGGCTGGGTGTTGATCGTCTTTTCAATTCTTCTGAAAGTCGTATTAACGCCATTGACTAACAAGTCCACGCAATCGATGAAAGAGATGCAGAAATTGGCGCCCAAGACGGAAGTTTTAAAGGAAAAATACGGAAACGATCCGCAAAAATTGAACACCGAGACAATGAAACTATACAAAGAACACGGTGTAAATCCAATGGGCGGATGTCTTCCGATTCTTCTGCAGATGCCAATTCTGTGGGCTTTGTTTATCGTTTTCCGTTCAACTATCGAATTGCGACAAGCCGCGTTTATCGGATGGATTACAGATTTATCGGCTCCCGACACAATTTTTACACTTCCGTTCGCGATTCCGATTTATGGCAGTCACGTCAATCTGCTGCCGATATTGATGGTCCTGTCTCAAGTCATTCAACAAAAATTGTCAACCGTATCGTCGAATCAACAACAGAAAATGATGATGTATTTTATGCCGATCGTTTTCTTTTTCCTGTTCAATCAATTTCCATCCGGCCTGAATCTTTATTATACGCTTTTCAACATTCTCTCGATTATTCAACAAAAGTGGTTGACTCCAGACGCAAAACCTAAAAAACCGAAACAGCGTACCATTGATGCCATCCGGCAATTTCAAATGAAGGCCAAAAAAAGATAAATCAACACATGGCGTATGCCCCGGAAAATAAAAACAACAATTGTCGCGCTCTCAACTCCACACGGGATTGGCGCCATTTCCATCATCCGCCTTTCCGGACAAAAATCTCTTGAAATCGCTAACAAACTAACGCGCACATCGAAACCCCTCACCCCGAACAAAGTTCAATACGCACAGATATGGGATGCGGATCGCTTTCTTGACGAAATCATGTTGACGTACTTTCGAGCGCCACGATCTTATACGGGTGAAGATATGATCGAACTGTCTTGTCATGGAAGTCCATACATCATCGAAACGATCATTGATTTATGTCTGCTGCGCGGTGCGGTTCCGGCAAAACCGGGCGAGTTCACACAACGCGCCTTTTTCAATGGAAAAATAGATTTACTGCGCGCCGAAAGCATCGCCGATCTCATTGCCGCCAAGACTCAAAGCGCCCACCGCGAGTCAAGCCGTCAATTGTTAGGTGAAGGCGGCACACAGATTCAAAGTCTTAAACAAAGAATTATTCAAATTATTTCAACACTCGAACTGGAGTTGGATTTTTCCGATCAGGAAATTTCTTTTACTCCACGAGAGCAGATTCAGTCTGACATTCAATCGGTCTTAACCGACATTCGCTCTTTGGTGAAAACCTTTTCGTATGGAAAGCTTGTTCGCACTGGTCTTTATACACCAATTGTCGGTCCGCCGAATTCCGGTAAGTCCAGCTTGTTTAACGCGCTCCTCCGCGAAGAACGAGTTATCATTTCGCCAATCCCCGGCACGACTCGCGACACAATTGAAGAGAGCATCCAAAAAGATGGTTATCTATTCAGACTGGTCGATACCGCAGGACTCCGCGATACCGACGAAACCGTTGAAAGCGCCGGCATTTTACGAAGTCGAAAGACAATCCGCCTGGCAGACCTTCTTTTGTTTGTTGTCGATGCGACAGCCGATATGACTGATTACCAAGCCGTACTACCCGATAAAACCGGTAAAACAATCATCGTTATCAACAAATCGGATATCGCCGATCTTAAAACCATTTCAAACCTACAAAATAAATTAGCAGGATATAAAACAATCGTTGTTTCTTCAAAGAAAAGGGCTGGGATTCACGAGTTATCAACACTGATGGTCAATCATATAAAAGCGCATCAACCTTCCGGAGATGAATTTGTTCTGACCCAGAAGCGTCATTTCATTGCACTAAAAAGAATGTCGGTTTTTTTGAAACATGCGTTAACGAGTTCAAGTCAATTGGCGACTTCCGAAATGATTGTCATAGATTTACGTCTCGCCTTATCTTGCCTGGATGAGATTCTCGGCAAAACCGTTAATGACGATATTCTAAATAACATATTCCAGAATTTTTGCGTCGGGAAGTAGACGGTTTCACGTGAAACGGACAGATTTTGATATTGTAGTGGTCGGTGGCGGACACGCCGGCATTGAGGCGTCATTGGCCTCCGCCCGTCTCGGCATAAAAACACTTCTTATTACTCTTTCAATCGATTCAATTGGCCGGATGTCCTGCAACCCAGCGATCGGCGGCCTTGCCAAAGGGCACCTGGTAACTGAAATAGATTCTTTGGGCGGAGAAATGGCAAAAGCGATCGACGCTACCGGCATTCAATTTAAAATGCTAAACAGATCAAAAGGCAGATCTGTATGGTCCCCGCGCGCACAGGCTGATAAAATCAAATATTCTTTATATATGCAGTCAGTCGTGCAATCTCAAGTAAACTTGTCAATTCTCGAAGATTGTGCAACAGGAATCATTGTGAATGACAAACATCTTGTCGGCATTTTATCAGAACACAATGGCGATATCTCCTGTAAAAAGGCGATATTAACATGCGGGACATTCCTAAACGGACTTATTCATATCGGCTTAGATCATTTTTCCGGTGGAAGAATCGGCGAGAAACCCGCCATTGGCCTTACCGAATCTTTAATCCACGAAGGGTTGACTTCCGGCCGATTAAAAACCGGAACGCCGCCACGTATCCGCAAAGAATCCATCGACTTTTCTAAAACCATCGCACAATATGGAGACGACAATCCATTCCCATTTTCATTTTTGACCGAGAATTTCTCTCCACCAAACATTCCCTGTTTTATAACTAGCACAAACCCCCTGACGCACGAAACGCTTCGCGGAGGATTGGATCGCTCTCCTCTTTACGCCGGAATTATTAAAGGTATCGGACCGCGGTATTGTCCGAGCATTGAAGATAAAATCGTTCGTTTTCGCGAGCGCTCTTCCCACCAAATATTCCTCGAGCCGGATTGGACTGACGCTAAGGAATACTACGTAAACGGTTTCTCAACAAGTCTTCCTCTTGACATTCAGGAAAATTCTATTCGGACGATTCCCGGACTCGAAAACGCCGAGATTGTTCGTCCCGGCTATGCCATTGAATATGATTTTTTCCCATCTTATCAGTTGAATTCTTACCTGGAAACGAAGAAGATACACGGCTTGTATCTTGCCGGTCAAATTAACGGCACATCGGGATATGAAGAAGCGGCGGCCCTTGGATTGGTTGCCGGGATTAATGCCGCCCAGAGTTTAAGAAACGAACAACCTCTTGTTCTCAAGCGTGACGAATCTTACATCGGAGTTTTGGTAGACGATCTTATCACCAAAAGTCCGGAAGAACCCTACAGGATGTTTACCTCAAGCGCAGAACACCGATTACTTCTACGTTTTGATAATTCTGACATTCGTTTGGCCTCAAAGGGCTTCGAAATCGGATTGACCCCTAAGTCTGTTTATGAAAATGCCAGCGAGAAAAAGCGTCTCATTTCCGAATCTCTTCGCTATTTGAAAACTCACGCGTTGTCTTCGGATCAGGTGAATCAAATCTTATCGCGCCTTCAACAATCATCTATAACCAATAGCGTTACACTTTTTAAATTGCTTTGTCGCCCGGTGGTTCATTTCCAAGACATCGAGGACAGGCTTCCGTCGGATTTATCGGTGAATATCGGCAAGTTTCGTGATTTGGGGGCTCAGATCGAGATAGAATCGAAGTATGAAGGATATATCAAACGCAACCAACTTCTCGTCGATTCCATTAAATCCCACGAAGGTATAAGAATTCCCCCCGACATCAATTATCGAAATATTTCTTCATTAACTATTGAAGCTCGTGAAAAATTGACTAAATTCAGGCCGGAGACGCTCGGTCAGGCATCCAGAATTTCAGGAGTCTCGCCTTCCGATGTGACGTCGCTTTTAATATTGTTGAGAAAATAACCACGGGTTTCATGTGAAACTGATGACAGATTTCCTGGCTACGATCCTCGATCGTTTTTCGAGTCAGCCGGTTTTTCCCAAAATCGCCGAGACCCTGCGATCTAATCGATCTTTCATTACTATCAACGGTCTGAAGGGTTCTTCGGTTAGCCTGTTTTCCAGCAGTCTTTATAAACAATTCAAAAACCCATTTCTGATCGTTGTAAAAGATTCAACCGAAGCGGAAGATATTCGAGACGATATGGAATCTTTGATCGGTTCGGCAAATGTCTGCTATTTGCCCGATCGCACATCGCGGCCAACTCTTTTTTCGGAATTTGATACGACTTACACCTATTTTTTAAACGACACAATAAACAAATTGACCATGTTGACCAATCCTGTCATCATCTCGACTTTGAATGGGCTGTCAACGCCATTTCCCGAAAAGGCGACGTATCAATCAAATCTTGTTCTCATTGAAGTGGGAAAATCTTTTTCCCGCGAGGCCTTTATTGATCAAATGGTCGATTTTCATTACAATCCGGTCGATGTCGTCGAATATCCTTTCGATTTCGCGGTGAAGGGTGGCGTCATCGATTTTTTTCCACCGGCCTCACGTCATCCGTACCGTATCGAATTCTTCGAGAACGTTGTTGAATCTATTCGAACATTTAACACAGAAGACCAACTATCTATTGCCCGTGTTAATCGCTGTGCGCTTTACCCGAATCCGGATTTTCCTCGTGGACAAAAAGAATGCGCGACTCTTTTTTCGTACTTAGCGAAAGACGCTTTCATTATCCTTCCGCATTATGAAAAATTACGCGGTTCGACCGACGACACCGATCTTTCCTTCACAACCAATCCTTCTTATAAAAACATTTTTCTTTACGATGTCGCTGAAGCACAATTTAACTTCAGAATTGTTCAGCCGACGTTTTACCAAGGAAGCATAACCTTTTTCAAGGAACACCTGGGACGTATTTTAACAAATCATCAACAGCCGACTATCGCTATTCTTTCCGGAAATCCAAATCAAACAAACCGCCTTAAGATCATTTTGGACGCCTTTCCTGTAATTCTTTGTGACGAGACGCTGTCTCATTCGCTCGAGATTCCCGAGTTGAACCTATTCGTCTACGTCGAACACGAACTCTTCTCCAGACAACGCCAGTCGAATGTATTTAGATGCGTCGCTTCCGAGACCGATCTCCAAAAACTCGATCCGGATAATATTTCTGTTGGCGACATTATGGTTCATTTGAATTACGGAATCGGCCGCTTCGTCGGATTGAGCAAAATCAACGCCTTCGGTTCGATCCGGGAATGTCTGGTGTTGGAGTACGCCGCCAAGGCGCGCGTTTTCGTTCCCCTTGAAAAATTAAAATACGTTCAGAAATACAAAACATCGGAATCGTTTTTTCCCAGACTAAATCAACTGGGTTCGAAGGACTGGGAAAAGACCAGGACGATGATGGAAAAATCTCTCGAGTACTTTTCGCAGGAAATTATCCGTTTGTACGCATCACGATTGCAATCTTCCGGCTTTCCCTTTCAGCCGGACGCCGATATGCAGATCGAGATGGAGTCCGAATTCATATTTGAAGAAACACCCGATCAGGCAACGGCGTCCGAAGAGATCAAGCGCGACATGGAAACGTTACGACCAATGGATCGATTGCTGTGCGGAGATGTCGGTTTTGGGAAGACCGAGGTCGCCATTCGCGCCGCTTTTAAAGCGGTAACGAATTCCAAACAGGTTGCTGTTTTGGTGCCGACAACAATTCTTGCCGACCAGCATTTCCATACTTTTACCGAACGCCTCGCCAATTTTCCCGTCCGAATTGGACTTCTTTCCAGATTCGTCGATTCAAAAACTATTAAACAAACCGTTCGGGCTATTTCTGAAGGAGCGGTCGATATAGTTATCGGAACGCACCGCCTGTTGTCCGAGGATATTCATTTCAAAGATCTGGGCTTGTTGATTATCGACGAAGAGCATCGGTTTGGCGTTCGGCACAAGGATAAGATCAAATCCCTCCGCAACAACGTCGATGTGTTGTCACTCTCGGCAACTCCCATTCCGCGCTCTCTGCACTTATCGCTTATCGGCGCCCGCGATTTTTCTCAGATCAACACGCCGCCAAAGTCGCGCCTTCCGATATTTACCGACATTATCGCTTTTGACGAGAATCTGATCAAGATGGCGGTCTATCGGGAAATCGCACGTGGCGGGCAAATATACTTCGTACACAACGAAGTCAGAACCATCGAGTTGATGACAAGTCAACTGCAGACACTTTTCCCGGAATTGTCCATTCGTTTCGCGCACGGCCAGATGACCGAAAAAACCCTCGAGCCGATCATGAAAAATTTCATCAACCAGAAAATCGACATCTTAGTCACTTCAGCGATCATCGAATCCGGTATCGACATTCCGAATGTCAATACGATTTTTATCCACCGGGCGCAGAATTTCGGCTTATCTCAACTGTACCAGTTGCGCGGTCGCGTCGGACGCAGCAATCGCCGCGCTTACGCATATCTGATCGTTCCGAATCAAAATGCACTGAGTCCGGACGCCACCAAGCGGTTGCAAACGATCAAACGATATACATCACTCGGTTCTGGTTATTCCATTGCGCTCAAAGACCTTGAAATTCGTGGCGCGGGCAATGTTTTCGGTACCGAACAAAGTGGGAATATCAACGCTGTCGGCTATTCGATGTACGTTCAGATTTTAAAAGATGCTTTGGCGGCGGCGAAGGATTCGGAATTCGGAACAAAAACGTCCCTTACACCGGCCCCGCAGGACGTTGAAATCACTTACCCCAAACCGGCATTTCTACCGGAAGACTACATGTCGTCGTCTTCTATGCGCCTTCAATATTATCGTCGCCTAATGGAGACAAGCACGCTTCCGGAACTGAAGAAAATCGAAAATGAAATTCGGGACATTTTCGGCGTTGTGCCGGAAACAGGTGAAAATTTTCTGGGTTTATCCCGCGTTCGGATCGCCGCATCGGAATTAGGAATCAACAGGATCATTTTTAAAGATTCTGTCGTCGAAATGTCGTTTGTCGACGCTAACCCTTTTAACAACGACACCGATCTGATCGAGTCGATTCGAACCGCCGCCCGGAATACCGGATTTGCATATAAATTTCTACCGTCAGACGAATTACAACTCCTCTTATTCATCAAGCGTCCGGATCCGTTATTATCTCTAAAACATTTCTTGGATGTCCTGAAGGAGGCGGTTAATTTATGAAGATTTGTTATAGTTCTATTCATGAGGTCTCGCTATGAAATGTCGTTTTTCCGTTCTTGTAATATCGCTGATGATCCTTCTGATGAGCACAGAATCTTGTGGTAGGATTATCAATCCGACAACCGTTGTGCGAATCAATACACAATGCATTACCAAAGAAACGTTCGATCGAATTGTCCCGCCTTCGGAATTCTCGCCCATGACAAAACAACAGAAAATCGACAGAGTTGTCTCTTTTTCCAACTCCGAACTCCTGTATTACGATGCCATTAAAAAACATCTGGACCGTGATGCTTCGATTGTCCAGCGAATCAAAGAATTCACCGATGAAAACATGGTTCAAATCTATTTGAATCACATGGTCCTCGACTCGATCGTAACTGAACAGTTACTGCGCGATTCTTATGACAAACTACCGTTGGAATATCGCGAGTATCATACATTCTCCAGCGTTAAAAGTGAATTGAGAGATAACGCTATCAAATATTTCCGCTCGCAACTTCAGCAGGCTTATCTGAACTTTTTAGAAGAACTGAAATTCCAAAACGAACTGCTGATCAACGAGAAGGATTTTAACCAACTTTTATCTTCATTTACGGATTCGCTCAGATATTATCAATCTATCAACAAACCCGCCACCTACATCGGTATCTTTAAAAGCATTCCGACCAACGCTGTTATCGCGACAACCAAATCAAGGAGTTTCGATAAAAAATGGTTCGTTGAAAAGTTGGCGGGCAACGCTGAAAAAATCCCGCCGAACATCGGCGCCTATGAAACCGCCAGTTATATCCTCGAGACAATAATTCTGGGCGAAACCATCAATGACAACGCCCGCGCCGCTAAGATCGATCAGGATGAGGAATTCGTTACGGCGCTATCCGATTACAAACACCGGGTTGTTCTTAATCTTTATCGAAAGAGAGAGATAGAAAGCCGCATCGCAGTCTCCGACGATTCTCTGTTGGCGTTTTATAACAGATACCCGTCGAAATATCTGTCTACGCCTACCGCGGAGGTTTGGGAAATTTTCATCAAAGACAAAGCAAAGGCAGAACGGCTTTTGGATTTAGCGGCGTCGGCTAAAGATTTTCCGTCATTTGCGGCAAAACACACCGAGCGTCTGACATTTGCAACAAACCAGAAAGCCTATCTTGGTTTTATCACCCACGATCAATATGCCGGTATCGGGAAAAAGACCCATACCATCCCGGAAAACACCGTCTATGCCGAATTGATTCCCAGCGGTCTCGGTTATTCGATCATCAAGGTTGGAAAAAAGAATCTTGCGGAACCCCAACCATTTGAGGCCGTAAAAGGCAGAGTACAGAATGACTTTTTAGCCGAAACGAAAGCAAGAATGGAAAAAGCGATTATCGCCAAACTCAAACGCAAATATACCGTGAAAATTTACTGGAACGTGCTCGGAATGGATATAAAAAAAGACGAGGTTAAGTAGTGCGAAAACTTCTCCTTTTAGTGCTGATCCCATTCCTATTTTCTTGCGGAACACACAGCGACGAAGATAATGTGATCGCTCGCGTCGGTAAATCGGCACTGACCCAAAAGGATTTACAGAAAATGATTCCGGAGACGAGAGACCTACTTTCGGTAAACGAAAATTTTATCAACGCGGTGGTTTCTAACTGGGTCAGAAAGGAAATGCTGTATCAGAAGGCCAAAGAGTATCATTTCGATCGTGACGAATATTTGCGCGTCAAGGTCGATCATTTTTTACGCGACCTGACGATTGACTCCTACGTGCGTTATCTTCTTCAGAACAACATCAAGATCGCCGAAACGGAAATAGTTGACTATTACTCGTTGAACAAAACTAGTTTTGTTCGAGATAAAGACGAGGCGAAAATCTCTCACGCCGTTGTAAAAAACTTTGATGAAGCGCTGAAGATCAAATCAACGCTGGTGGCCAGAAATTCGGATGAATTGGACAAATTGTTCACAAAATATCCTTTCGAGACGAAGGTGATCCGGCGCGGAGAATCTCTCGAAGAACTCGATAAGACGATTTTTTCCGGTGGCCCTAAACAGGTTTGCGGCCCGATCGCTTCTGATTACGGGTTTCACATCGTCGAGGTTCTGGCGATCAACAAAGCTGGAACAATTCGTCCTGTCGAGGAGGTTCGGGATGAAATCATCCAGCGCCTCACCGAGCAGAAAATCCAGGAAGAATATAGCCAATATGTCAACAGTTTGCTATCGACGGTCAATTACGAAATTAATCAAAAGAACATCTCTAAATTTTTAGGTAAAGAATGAAAATAAAATGGTTATTGCCGGTACTGCTTTTTTCTTTTGTCTGCCAAGCTCAGGATTTAATTGACGGTATTGCCGCGATTGTCGGCGAGAACGTGATTTTAAAAAGCGAGGTGGATCAATTTGCCCGCCTTAACGCATCCCAGCTCCGCATCGATCCCACGAAAGATACAGAAAAATATCTCGAACTACTGAAGCGTTCGCTGGACGCGTTGATCGATGAAAATATCCTTCTTGAACAGGCAAAGATCGAGACGATCGAGGTAAAAGACCGCGATGTCGAAAACACTTTGAACCAGCAAATAGAAAACATGATTGCACAGGCAGGATCCAAAGAGGCCGCAGAACAGATTCTGGGCAGTTCGATCACCAAGATAAAAAGAGACTACCGTTCTGTTATTAAAAACCGGCTAATCGTCGAAAAACTCCGCTCTGAAAAATTCCAAAAAACCACAGTCAGCCGTCGGGAAATCAATGCATTTTACCAAACATACAGAGATTCTCTTCCGGAAATACCACCAACACTCGATTTCAGCCATATTTTATTCCTAATCAAACCGGGACAAACCGAAGAAGATAACGCCGTTCATCTTGGCGATTCCCTGTTGGCCGCACTCAAATCAGGCGAAGATTTTTCTGGGTTAGCAAAAAAATATTCTGACGATCAGGCAAGCGCTGTCTTTGGCGGTGATCTGGGGTACATCAAGCGTGGTGGATTTATTAAGGAATTTGAGGAAGTTGCTTTTTCTCTTCAATCCAACGAAATCAGCGGTTTGATTAAGACAGATTTTGGCTACCATATTATTCAGACGATCGACCGGAAGGGTGAAAACATCAATGTTCGGCACATCTTGATTAAACCGAAAGTATCCGAAGAAAACACACTTCAGTCAAAGGTTTTTGCCGATAGTGTTTATAACCTAATAGAGCAAGGACTTACTTTTGATACCGCCGCTGTGTGGTATAGTAGCGATCCTGATGCGAAAACAACAAAGGGTAGAATCCGTCGCATTCCCAAAAACCAAATACAACAAACAGAGTTTATCACCGTTTTGGATAGTTTAAAAAGCGGACAGATGAGTCCTATCTTCCAAACGGCTATGGGATTTCATGTTTTACGTTTAAATGCCATTTACAACGATACATGGACGACTCTTGAACAATGGGGTTTGGAATATAAAAAAAATCAATTATATCGAGAGTGGATTGATAAACTTCGTTCACAGTTTTTCATCGACATAAAATGATGTTGTTAAGTTGTGAATAACATTTTCTCGCTTCGTTTATAGTTTTGAGTATTTATTTTTACAATCCAACTCTACTTAAATCTATTCCTTTTGAGATGAATTGATAACATCTTATTAACAGAGTTGTTCATAACTTTTTTCTACAAATTCTCTTTGAAAAACCAACTTATTAACAAGTTAACAAATTTAATAAAAGCATCAATTTTCTTCTTTCTAAATTCTAAAATCATATATGAATTAATTCTGATGTGAATAAGGTTCACAATCCAACTAATAGGCAGATAGATTAAGGTGATTTAATAGATGGAAAAGTTCTTGTTTTAAATAGGACTTTTTGGTAAAATTGCCCGACGAGAAAGTTTTTAAAATAAGGAGGTCATGAAATGCAGTTTTCAGTCAATAAAAATACCCTTCTCTCAAACATCCAAAAAGTGTCCAAAGTATCGCCGTCGCGCTCAACAATGCCGATTCTGAACAGCATTCTATTTGAAGTCGAACAAAACAAACTTACACTTAGAACTTCCGATATTGAAATAACCATGTCAATCTCGGTTGAAGTGAAGGGAATAGAAGATGGATCTATTGCTATTCCTTCCCGAATGATTTTCGATATTATCAACGAACTGGATGACAGTGATATCGAAATTAAAACGGATGGGGATGCGAGCGTCACAGTCACATCTTCTCACGGTGTTTACAAAATTCCAGGAAGACCTGGCGATGAATTTCCTTCAGTTCCCAGAATTAACCTCATGAGTTATGTAACGGTTAGTAATAAACTCTTAAGCCGACTGATTCAAAAAGCAATTATCGCGGTCAGTAAAGATGAATTAAGACCATCGTTAACCGGTGTACTTTTCCAGTTTAAAGAAGGAGAAATCCGCGCTACATCAACCGATGGGCATCGTCTGGTTAGTATGGCAAATAAAGAATTCAATAATCAGAATTTTGAGAGAGACGTAATAATACCCGCCAAATTTCTCAATCTCCTACTTGGATATATTTCAAATGAAGGAGAAATTATACTTGGGGTTGGTGAAAACCATATTCGCGTCGAACTCGATTCCACTATTATTTATTCTCGACTAATCGACGATAAATTCCCGGATTATCAAAGTGTCATTCCTACGGCGAATCCGAATATTCTTACCACCGACGTCAACCATTTTTCATCTGCTTTAAAAAGAGTAGGTATTTTTTCCAATAAAGCAACCCATCAGGTTCGGATGACTCTGGATGGAGAAATACGGAAAATAAGCGCCGAAAACAAAGAACAAATGTCATCCGCGGATGAAAAGATTGATGTCGATTATCAAGGTGACAATATCGAGATCGGTTTTAACGCCGACTATTTAAGAGAATTATTGCGCAACATCGAATCTTCCAATGTTCTGATTAAACTAAAAACAAACGTCAATGCCTGTTTGGTTTTACCTGAAAATCAGGATGAAAATGAAGTCCTGACGATGTTGTTGATGCCGATTCGGTTGGAGTAAAATACAGCGTCGTCGTCCGTTTTCAATTCGATTATTTTTTGATTGTACCGGGACGCCGGATAGATATGTAGTAAATGGTCGTAAAAAATCTCAGACTTGTCAATTTTAGAAATTATCTAACCGCTAATTTTACTTTTCATCCGCAGTTAAATCTGATCGTGGGAGAAAATGGAAGCGGAAAGACAACCATTTTGGAAGCGCTCCAGATATTAGCGCTTTCCAAAAGTTTTCGGTCAAACGTGGATGCCGATATCGTGAATAACTCAGAATCTTATTATCAGGTGTTTGGCGAGTTTGAAGGAAACAGTGAATCGGAAGTTACTCTGAACGTCAATTTTTCCAAAAACGACGGGAAGAAAGTCTTTATCAATAAATATCCATTAAAAAAACGTACCGACATGGTCGGAAAAGTTCCGACGGTCATTTTATCACCGGACAACCAGAATATTACCGGCGGCGGTCCCGCCGGGCGGCGCGACTTTATCAATCGCATCCTTTCTCAGATCGATCGTGAATATTTTGCGCAACTGATCGAATATCGGGTACGACTTCTTCAGCGCAATTCGATTCTGGTTGCTTACCGGCAAAAGCGGAAAACGAATTACGATGCATATGTCGAAACGAACGACGAACTGTTAACCAAAGCCGGAGAATATTTACAGAAATCCCGATATCGGTTCCTGGAAGATTTTAATCCGGTTTTTCAATCCAATTTCGAGCAAATCTCTCACATCCAGAAACCGGTCTCACTCAAGATGCAGTTTAACATGAACACAGAGGGTGCTGACTTCGGAGAAACGTTTCTCCGGAAACTTCGGGATCGTTTTCAAAAAGACATTGAGGTTGGCAGAACGACGTGCGGTCCGCATCTAGACAATCTAATCATTCTGCTGGGCGATAAAGAGATCCGACAAGTCGGCTCTCAGGGCGAACACAAGGTTGTCTTGGTCGCATTGAAAATGGCAGAAGGTCAATTTATCCAGAATCGCCAACCGGAATCGGTCATTTTTCTTTTAGACGATTTGTTTGCGCTTCTCGATGAAAAACATTGTCTGAAAATTGTCGACGATATCAGCCGGAAAAACCAAACGTTTGTAACGACGACGGACGCCGGTCTTTTAAAAAAATACGGATTCGACGAATCGAATCCCGAAATGAAAATCATACATCTTTCTGGGGAGAAATCGTGATGTTCACCAGCCTTGGCGACGCTCTTCAGAAAATGCTCAAGAAATATGATATTGATAAATCGATACGGCAAAATCAGGCCATGGACGCCTGGAATCAGATTGTCGGAAAAGCCATTGTGATTCACACTGTTCCGGAAAAGGTTGCTTTTGGCAAACTGTATATTCGGGTCGATTCGCCGGCGTGGCGGAACGAACTGTCTTATCGAAAGATCGAAATAATGAAAAAAATCAATAAGAAACTACAAGGCGAAATGATTAAGGAGATAGTATTACGGTAAGCGAAATTAAATTTACGGAAGCGTCGACTTACGGCGCTGAAAAGATCACCGTCCTTAAAGGACTTGAAGCCGTTCGAAAACGCCCGGCAATGTACATTGGCGACACCGGAAAACGCGGTTTGCATCACCTGGTGTTTGAAGTCGTGGATAATTCCGTCGATGAGGCGTTAGCCGGATATTGCAATCAGATCATAGTGACGATCCACACCGACAATACGGTTAGTGTTTTGGATAACGGACGTGGCATTCCCGTGGATATGCACAAGGAGGAAAAGAAACCGGCGCTGGAAGTCGTCATGACGATACTTCACGCGGGCGGAAAATTCGACAAGGGTTCGTACAAAGTGTCCGGCGGTCTGCACGGCGTCGGCGTTTCCGTCGTCAATGCGTTGTCGGAAGTGTTGACGGTTGAAGTCTATCGTGATGGAAAAATTTATACCCAGACGTACAAGCGCGGCGTTCCATCGACCAAATTGACGGTCATCGGCGAAACCGAAAAGCGCGGCACATTTACACGTTTCCTCGCGGATGTTGACATCTTTAAGAAAATCGAATGGGATTACGAGACTCTTGCCCACCGGATGCGCGAACTTGCTTTCCTGAACAAAGATCTGGAAGTTCAAATGAACGATGAGCGCGACGGCAACAAAGAGACCTATAGTTACAAGGGCGGACTGTTGGAGTTCGTCGCGTACCTTGACGAAACGCGCCCGTCGCTCATCGAAAAACCGATTTATATCGATAAGGAAGTTGATGGCGTACCAGTCGAAATCGCGCTCCAATATAACTCGTCCTATTCCGAGAACATTTTCACCTTCGTGAACAACATCAACACCGTCGAGGGCGGGACGCATCTCGTCGGGTTCAAGACCGGTGTTACGCGGACGCTGAACAATTACTCTCTAAAGAACAATCTGTTCAAAAAAGAAGCGTTCACGTTTTCCGGCGATGATGTCCGTGAAGGGTTAACCGCTGTCATCAGCATCAAAGTTGCCGAGCCGCAGTTTGAAGGTCAGACGAAAACGAAACTCGGAAATTCCGAGATAAAAGGCGTCGTCGATTCCGTTGTTTCGGAAGGTTTGGCGGAATATCTTGAACAACATCCTGCTCAGGCGAAGCGGATTATTGAAAAATGCCTCAATGCGGCTAGATCGCGCGAAGCCGCACGGAAAGCCCGCGATCTGACCCGGCGGAAAAATTTGCTCGACATCGGCAATCTTCCCGGCAAGCTCGCGGATTGTTCGACGAAAGATCCGTCGCTGTGCGAGATGTACATCGTCGAAGGCGACTCTGCAGGCGGCAGCGCCAAGCAAGGCAGGGATCGTAAATACCAGGCGATTCTTCCTCTTCGTGGCAAGATCATCAATGTGGAAAAATCACGAATCGATAAAGTTCTCGACAACAACGAAGTTAAAACGATCATCACGGCGCTCGGTACCGGTTTCGACGAGGAATTCGACATCGAGAAACTGAGATACAATCGCATCATCATCATGACGGATGCCGATGTCGATGGAAGCCACATCCGCACGCTTCTCCTGACATTCTTCTTCCGGTTCATGCCCAAGCTGATCGGCGAAGGACATGTCTATATCGCCCAGCCTCCGCTCTATAAGGTGTCCGTGAAAAAACAGGACTATTATGCTTATGACGAAGACGAGCGCGAAATTCTGGTCAAGCGGTTTTCCAAGGACGGCGACAAGAAGGTAGAAATTCAACGATATAAAGGTCTCGGCGAGATGAACCCCGAACAACTCTGGAACACCACGATGAATCCGGAAAGCCGGACGCTAGTGAAAATCACCATCGATGACGCGGCAAACGCTGACAGAACGTTTTCGATCCTGATGGGCGGAGACGTCGAACCGCGGCGACAATTCATACAAAAGAACGCAAAATATGTTAGAAATCTGGACGTATAAATCATGAACAAGCAGGTAAGCATAGAATTTCAGAGAGACCGTGTCGTTCTGGTCAATATCGACGAAGAGATGCGCAACTCATATCTGGATTATTCGATGTCGGTCATCGTTTCCCGCGCCTTACCGGACGTCCGGGACGGGTTAAAGCCGGTACACCGCAGAATTTTATTCGGAATGTCCGATCTCGGTTTGCCATTCAACCGGCCGACCAAGAAATGCGCGCGTATCGTTGGAGAGGTGCTTGGTAAATATCACCCGCACGGCGACACCGCCGTTTACGACGCGCTCGTCCGCATGGCGCAGACATTCTCCATGCGCTATCCGCTGGTGGACGGACAGGGCAACTTCGGTTCTGTCGATGGCGACAACGCCGCCGCGATGAGATACACCGAGGCGCGCCTCAGCCGCATCTCCAGCGAACTATTGCGCGACATCGAAAAAGAAACCGTCAAATTCGTCCCGAATTTCGACGATTCGCTGACGGAACCCAGCGTGCTTCCTGCTGCCGTTCCGTTGCTTTTGGTCAACGGCTCCAGCGGCATCGCCGTCGGAATGGCGACAAACATTCCGCCGCACAACCTGACCGAAGTTTGTAACGCCGCAATTCACCTGATCGATCATCCCGACGCCAGCATTGCCGATTTGATGCAATTCGTCACCGGACCGGATTTTCCGACGGCGGCGACGATTTTGGGCAGAGAGGGCATTCGATTGGCTTATGAAACCGGGCGCGGCGTCATCCGCATTCGCGCCAAAGCGTTCGTTGAGACGAACAAGACCGGCAAAGACAGTATCATCATCACCGAAATACCTTATCAGGTCAACAAATCCAAACTTTTGGAAAAGATCGTCAGCCTCGTCCGCGAAAAAGTCGTCGAGGGAATTTCTGATATTCGCGATGAATCCGATAAGGACGGCATTCGAGTCGTCATTGAACTGCGCAAGGACGTCGTTCCGGAGGTCATCCTCAACCAGCTGTACAATCACACGCAATTGCAGGATAGCTTCGGCATCAACATGCTCGCGCTCGTTCACGGTATCCCAAAGCAGTTGAACCTGAAGGAAATCCTGAGACATTACATCGACTTCCGCCACGAGATCATCGTCAAGCGGACGAAATTCGATCTCAAACAAGCCGAAGAACGCGCGCATATTCTGGAAGGCTTGAAGATCGCGCTCGACAATATCGATGAAGTGATCGCAATAATCCGCGGCTCCAAGTTGCCGGAAGAAGCCAAAACGAACCTGATCGAACGGTTCCAATTTTCCGATAGGCAGGCGCAGGCGATCCTCGACATGAAATTGCAGAGACTGACCGGCCTGGAGGTCGGTAAAATCGTCGAAGAATACCGCGAAACATTGAAGCTCATTGAGCGGCTCAAACACATTCTTGAAAATATTGGCGAACAACTTCTGTTGGTGAAGACTGAGTTGACCGAAATCCGCGAAAAATATGGCGACGAGCGGCGCACGGAGATCATCAACGACGACGGCGAATTCTCGATCGAAGACATGATCGCCGAAGAAGACATGGTCATCACCATTACACACAACGGCTTCATCAAGCGCTTCCCGGTCGACGTTTCCAGACGGCAAAACCGCGGCGGTCGCGGAAGCCAGGGCGCGCAGGCGAAAGATGACGACTTTGTCCGCACGATTTTCATTGCAGGCACGCACGATTATCTGATGTTTTTTACCAATAAAGGACGATGCTATTGGCTCAAAGTGCATGAAATTCCGCGTGGTGGGAAAGCGACTCGCGGCCGGGCGATCGTAAACCTGATCAATACTCAGCCCGACGAACAGGTTCGCGCCGTGTTGAGCGTTAAAGAATTCGATGATGCCCACAACATCATTATGGCAACGCGAAACGGATTGGTGAAAAAAACCGTTTTGTCCGAGTATGGAAATCCCAGAAAAACCGGTATCCGGGCGATCAACCTGAGAGACGACGACGATCTCATCGACGCACAAATTACAACGGGCGAACAAGACATCATTCTCGGCACAACGGAAGGAAAATCTATTCGATTCCACGAAGTAGATGTTCGACCGATGGGCAGAACGGCGACCGGTGTCATCGGCGTTCGTCTGCCGCGAAAAGATATTCGCGTCGTCGGAATGGTCACAATCAAAGGCGAAAGCGGAACGTTGTTGGCCGTTTCCGAAAACGGTTTCGGCAAACGCTCGGACATCAAGGATTATCCGGTCATTCACCGCGGCGGAAGTGGCGTCATTACGCTGAAAACGACCATCCGGAACGGAAAAATGGTCACGCTTCGCGAGGTCGTGGATTCTGACGATCTGATGATCATCACCGTCAAGGGTGTGTTGATCCGCCTGCCCGTATCGATGATCCGTACGATCAGCCGGAATACACAGGGTGTTACGCTCATCAAATTGGACGACGGCGATGCGATTTCCGCCGTGACGCGCGTCGTGGAGTCAGAAGCCTCGAACGGGAATGGCGACGAAACGGAAGAAAACGGCATGGTTCTGGCCGATTCCGGCGATGCCGGTCTCTTTGAAAATTCAGTCAGCGAAGACGAGTAGGCGACAATGGCTCCGAACGGCAATTCTGAAGAGCGTTCTCGCATTTCAGCCAACTGGAATCGTCTGAACGATCAGATTGCCGCGACAACCACGCGAATCGGAAGAGTCCCGGAAACGATCAAGATCGTCACCGTCGGAAAAACATTTCCGGTGGCGATTCTCAAAGCCGCGATGGAAGTTGGAATCAGAGTTTTTGGCGAAAACCGTGTTCAGGAAGCCGCCCCAAAGATTGAATTCTTCCGAAATATTCCCGATATTGAGTGGCATATGATCGGGCACCTTCAAACCAATAAAGCGAAAAAAGCCGCCGAACTTTTCAACGTCATCCAGTCGGTCGATTCCGTCCGGCTGGCGCAGTTGCTCTCGACCGAAGGTGGGCGGCTCGGTCGAACCATTCCGGTTTTTATAGAAATCAACACGTCCGGCGAATCGGCGAAATCCGGGATGGCGCCCGACGCTCTTTTTCCGGCGCTGGATGAAATCGCTGTTTTGCCGAATATTGCCGTTTCCGGGCTGATGACCGTCGGGCCGTTGACGGACGACGTTGGTCAAATCCGGCATGCATTTCGCCAACTCAAGAAACTTTATGACCGCGCTCGCGAACAATCCTATCCGAATTGTCATTTTGAGAGGCTTTCGATGGGAATGTCCGGCGATTTTGAGATTGCGATCGAGGAAGGTTCGACCATGATTCGCGTCGGGCGGGCGATTTTCGGAGAAAGGGGCGCCGCATGATCCAGCCGCAGGACATTCTGGAACGGGAATTTAAAAAATCGTTCCGTGGCTATGATCCGATCGAAGTACGCTACTTTTTACAATTATTGGCCGATGAAGTCGAAAAATTAAAAAGACGCATTTTGGAAATGGAGCCATTGGAAAAAGAACGCGACGCGATCCGCGCAATTCAGCCGGAAAAAATTCTTCAGGAAGCGACGGATAAAGCCGAACAGATGATCCGGGATGCGGAAGATGTCGCACACCGCGCGCTTCAGGCGGCGACCGCTGAAAAGGAAAAAATCGAAACGGCCATTCAGAGTCTAAAACACCAACGCAACAAATTGATCCGCCAATTGGAAAGCGTCCATAAAAATCAGGCAAAAGTCATCGACTTTTTGTCCGGCGACGACGAGATTTCCGAAAACAACGAAAACAAAATCAGCTAAGGTCCGGGAGAAAAGGAATCATGGCGACACTTCATACCGAAATTACCGGCAAGATCGCAGGATCGAAATCCTTTCGGCGCGCCGCGATTATTTCGGCAAATGCGGCTCCGGCGAGTTCTTTCGACGATAACGAGTTCACCGTGATTTTCAGAAGCCCCGACGTGAACGTTTGGGAAGATCGGAAAACCGGCACTTTAATGATGCAGATTGCAAATTCCAACAATCCGGCTGTTTGGCTGGAATCAGTCCGGGCTGGCGTTCAGCTCGGCGCAAATGAGATTTTATTCGTTGGCAGTGGAATTTCGACAGACGAAAAAACGCCTTTCAGCGGGTGCATCGTGACGAATCACGTGAACGTTTCCGGAGAAAATCCGTTGATCGGCACAAACGACGAGTCGTTCGGCGTACGATTTCCCGATATGTCGAATTTGTATCATCCATCGATGACCGGACGGCTGAAAAAATGTTCGATTGGGGAAACGCTGACGGAAGGCGGTTTATTGGTTTGTTGCGGTGAAAACGCCGCGACGAATCTCGAGAAGCGCATCGCCGAGCGCCCTGAAATCAAAGTCGTATCGCGGGATGTCGCTTTCGGAGCAATCGCCGCCAAGCACGCGGGAATTCCTTCCGCGGCTGTCGTCTTTTATCCAAAAGCCGGGCTAGAGACGGTCATCGGTCTGATCCGGGAATTTTTTCAGATTAAGCGCGGTTGACGACGCGATTTCGCTACGTCAGAACAAAAATCCACAAAATCATTTCTAACCTGCTTAATTCATAAACCGCAGAGTTAACAGAGAACGCAGTCCCGACTATTCGGGATTTTAATTTCTTTTTTA
>JBAZPZ010000011.1:0-35313 GCA_041645495.1 Fidelibacterota bacterium
ACTATGAAACCGATCTATCTCGACCACAATGCCAGTACGCCGCTGATTCCCGAAGTCGTCGCCGCAATGACGCCGTATCTCCAGTCGGGATTTGGAAATCCGTCGAGCAGTCATTCATTCGGGCAGGAAAGCAAACGCGCCGTCGAATCCGCGCGAATGCAACTGGCCGATTTGCTGAACTGCCAATCCGAAGAGATCGTCTTCACCAGCGGCGGCACGGAATCGAATAATTTCGCCATCCGCGGCATCGCGGAAAATCACACAAGCGGTCACATCATCACCAGTTCCATTGAACATCCGGCGGTGCTGGAAGTCTGTCGCTATCTGGAAAAACACGGCTTTTCGGTCACTTATCTGCCGGTCGATTCTTCCGGGCTCGTCAATCCGGACGATCTGCAAAAAGCGATTCGCACGGATACGATTCTGGTTTCGATCATGCTTGCAAACAACGAAGTCGGAACGATTCAGCCGGTTCAAACGCTCGCCGGAATCGCCCATGAATTCGGGATTCCGTTTCACACGGACGCGGCGCAGGCGGTCGGGAAAATTCATGTCGATGTCGCCGAACTCGGCGTCGATCTGCTCTCGGTCGCCGGTCACAAAATGAACGCTCCGAAGGGCGTCGGCGCATTGTATATCAAAATAGGAACGCGCCTTTCACCGATCCTTTTCGGCGCCGGACACGAGCGCGGACTGAGAGCCGGAACCGAAAATGTGCTGGAAATCGTCGGGCTCGGAAAAGCGGCGGAAATTTTCCGGAACGGCGAATCTGCGATCGTTCAGAACCTGCGATATTTGCGGGACGAATTTGTCGGCGAAATTCAGACGGAATTGCCGAATGTCCGGTTTAACGGTTCCATCGACAATTGCCTCCCGAACACGGCCAACCTCTGGTTTCCGGGCATCGACGCCAATACGCTTTTATCCGAATTGCCGGACATCGCGGCTTCTGCCGGAGCCGCCTGCCATGCCGACAGCGTCGAACCGTCTCACGTTTTGAGAGCGATGGGTTTTTCGACCGAACGGATTCTTAGCTCCGTCCGGTTTTCCGTCGGCAGAACAACAACGGAAGCTGAAGTTCAATCAGCCGCTCGCCGGATTTGCGAGATCGTCCGGAAATTGACCGGAACACCGGATTTTACGGAACCGCCAGAAGATGTTACAAGCGTTCGGCTCACGCAATTCACGCATGGCTTGGGTTGCGCCTGCAAGATTCATCCGCAGAGTCTGGAAAAAATCCTGAAGAATCTGAAACCGACAAAAGCCGTTGACGCGCAGGTCGGATTTGAGAGTTCCGATGACGCCGCCGTTTATCGGCTCGACGACTCCACGTCGATCGTTTCGACCGTCGATTTTTTCACACCGGTTGTCGATGATCCGTTCGACTTCGGACGCATCGCGGCGGCAAATTCCCTGAGCGATATTTATGCGATGGGCGCCAAACCGCTGTTCGCCCTGAACATCGTGGCTTTTCCCGAAAAGCGACTGCCGCTGGCAGTTCTTGATCAAATTCTGCGAGGCGCGCAATCGATCGCCGACGAAGCCGGAATTCCCATTCTTGGCGGACATACGATCGAAGACAACGAGCCAAAATTCGGTTGGGCCGTCAACGGTATCGTTCATCCCGACAGGATCATCCGAAATATCGGCGCAAAACCGGGCGACGCGCTGGTGTTGACAAAACCGCTTGGCATCGGCATTCTCACGACAGCGTTGAAACGCGGCTTGCTCGGCGAATCGGAAATGGAAACGCTCGTCCGCGTCATGACTGCGTTGAACGCCAAGTCCGCCGAAATCATGGAAAAATTTCCCGTTCACGCCTGCACGGACGTCACCGGATTTGGACTGATGGGTCATCTGCATGAAATGACGTCGGGTAGCCGCGTCACCGCAAGAATCTTCGCTTCGGAGGTTCCGGTCATTTCCGGAACGATGGAAATGATCCGGCGCGACGTCATCCCCGGCGGAACCGACGCGAACCTGCAGTTTGCCGAACGCTTTACCGAATGGAATGACCGCGTTTTACAATCCGTTCGGATTCTTTTGTGCGATGCGCAAACGTCGGGCGGATTGCTGATCGCTTTACCGAAGGAAATCGCCGATGAATTAGTCAATGAATTGCGTCGCGATGGAATGGAAACCGCATCGGTGATTGGCGTCATAGAAACCGGCGAGGACGGGAAAATTCTGGTTGCGCCGTAAGATAATTTTCATAGATTAAACCGAAAACGATATGACCCGATACCGCAGAGAATACATGAAGATCGCCCGGAAGATGACTCTTTCGGATATTCAGGCGGGCGTTTCAGGTGACGAACTGTCACTCGAAAATCTCGTCGAAGGCGGCCGAGTCAATCCGGCATCGAATTTCTTTCTCGGCGTCTTCAGCCAAAAAGGATTGAACCACATCATCCGGGCGTTCGGATTGATCGATACGCTAAATCAATCCGGGCTCGAAGACATCACGATCGACATCGACACTTCCGACCCGCATACGCATCGTCTTTTTACGTACACCGGCGCGCATCAGCCGGAAAATGTGTTGTGCGAATTAGTGCTGAAACAGGGACCGCTCAATCTCGACGAACACGGCTCGTCTATTCTTCCCGAACGGAAACCGAATCTTCTTCAGGTCGAGTGGCTTCTCCTGCAAAATCCTAAAAGTAAATTTACAGATGAGCGCCCGCCGCTCCCCGGACAAACGCATCCGGGGTTGGGCATCGGCGATCGTCTGCTGCAGATTTTAATTATCATGACGAAGCGGCTCCGGCTGGAAGGAATGGTGAACAAGCCGCGATATTTTCATACCGCGTTCATGTTCACCAAAGGCTTTTCCTTCGTCAATCCGCAAAGTCAGGCACAGATTTACGCGATCAGCAAGAGTCTTCTGCCGAAATATTCTTTCTACACCGTCGCATGGGCGGCGCATTTCAACTGCATCGTCAACAAGATCGATAATTCGTATATGGAATGGAAGCCAGATTACCTGCTCTTTCCGCTGTCGAAGGATTATATCAAATATTTCCGTTCCAAACCTTACGCGAAAAAAATCCAGCAATGCTCGAAGAAAATGGGCTACGTTATCGATACCGAACGGTTCGCTCAATGTATGCAGAAAAACCATTTGAAGATTTACGATTCTCTGAACAAATAGCCGTTTTACACCTTTATCATGAATTTTCCAGATCCGACCGCCGCACTTGAACCATCCGCATTGATTCTGGGAAACGGCGCCTTTCCGCCGGATAATGTCCGGAATCGGATCGTCTCGTCTTTTTCATCGATCGTTTGTGCGGATGGTGGAAGCCGAACCGCCAGAGAAATGAATCTTCTGCCGCAGGCGATCATTGGCGATCTCGATTCATCCGACAAAAACGATCTGAAATATTTCGCCGATCGGGATGTTCGCATTCTTCACCGCATTGCGCAGGAAGAGAACGATCTAGAAAAATGTCTTCGATATGTTCTTCGCCGAAAATACTGGCGAATCGGTCTGCTGGGATTCATGGGCGATCGGGACGATCAAAGCATTGCGACGCTTCAGATCGCTAAAAAATATTGCCGCCGGGCAGAAATCACCTTTTGGTCGGAAACATCCGAATTCTTCTTTCTGGCCGGGATGTCGCACCGCTTATCCACTTTTCCCGGACAAACCGTTTCTCTGTTCGGTTGGCCGCGCGCGTTCAGCGTTTCGACCCGTGGTTTACAATTTCCTCTCGTCGGTGAAACATTATCCGAAGGTTCGCACGGAGTAAGCAATTCCGCTGTCGCTAACAACGTAACCATCGAAAAGACTCGCGGCGTTTTGCTGATCGTCAAAACCGGATGGACGATTTGAACGCTTTCCATCTCGGAACAATCGATCAAATTCTCGTCGTCGTGTATCTGTTCGGCGTCCTGTTCGTCGGACTTCGCTATGCAAAAAGTTATCGGAACGACGTCGATGACTACTTGCTGATGGGCAGAAAATTGTCACTGCCGGCTTTCGTCGCGACGCTGGTTTCGACATGGTACGGCGGAATTCTCGGAATCGGCGAATTCACGCATCGTTATGGCATTCTCAATTGGGTCACGCAAGGACTTCCATATTACGTTTGCGCGATCGCGTTCGCCTTCTTTCTCGCACCCCGCATTCAAAAGAGCATGACTTACACGATTCCCGATATCCTGACCAACCGATATGGACGACGTGCGGGATTGGTCGGCAGTCTCTTCGTTTTTATCCTGGTAACGCCCGCTTCGCATTTTCTCATGACCGCTCTGTTATTTCGTTCCATTTTCGGGATTCCGTTCTGGTGGGGATTCGCTGTCGCGGTGCTTTTCTCTACTTTTTACGTTTTCTTCGGCGGCCTGCGCTCGGATGTCATGACGGACATTCTGCAGTTTTTCCTGATGTTCGCCGGATTTGCAATTTTAGTCGTCACGCTGTTTCTCAAGTTTGGAGGCTGGTCATTCCTGAAAGCAAATTTACCGCAGTCACACCTCTCACCGAATGGCGGTCAAAGCATTCAAACCATCGTCGTCTGGTTTTTCATCGCGCTGTGGACGTTTGTCGATGCGGGATTTTACCAGCGCTGTTCGGCGGCAAAATCGCCGCGCACGGCCAAATACGGCATTCTGATCTCCGTCGCGTTTTGGGCGATATTCGATTTCCTGACGACATCCGCGGGTTTATATGCCCGGGCGATATTCCCGGAAATCGAGCCGCTGATGGCCTTTCCGACGCTGGGCGAGCAGATTTTACCAGTCGTCCTTCGGGGGATTTTCTTCATCGCACTATTGGCGACGATCATGTCCACGCTGGATTCCAATTCGTTCATCGGGGCAATCACCTTTGGACGCGATTTCATCTGGCGAATTCGCGGACGCGGCAACATCAATCACTATACGCGACTTGGCCTCGTCGTAACGGTTGGCTGTTCGGTTTTACTGGTGTGGTTATTTCCATCCGTTGTCAAAATCTGGTACTTGATCGGTTCACTCTGCGTGCCGGCACTGCTCATTCCACTCGTCGCGAATTTCATACCAAAGTTACGTCTGGGTTCACAGGCGGCATTCCTGAGCATGATTGTCTCGTTTGTCGGAACGTTATGTTGGTTGATTTTGGGAATCTGGCGCGGAACCATGACCGATCCGGTTTATCCGCTGAACATTCAGCCGTTTTTCGTCGGATTTTTCCTGTCAATTCTGATCGCGGGAGTCGATCGGATAGTGGAAAAACCGATGCGCGCTTCCCGTCCGTGACACAATCTTTTCCCTAAAAATAGAATCATTGATGTTGATTTAATCGCCGAGTTTCGATAAATTCCGGCGCTATTTATGAATAGAGCCAATTTTACTAATGCTGGGCGATTAGCTCAGTTGGTCAGAGCGTCCCGTTCACATCGGGAAGGCCATCCGTTCAAATCGGATATCGCCCACTTGAAAGGCAAGGTTTTGAGACAAATAGCAGAAGATCAGCCCAAAATAGCCTGTACAGATTGCACCGCCTTAGGTGCAATTTTTATTTTTACACGAGAGAATTGGAGGAAATATGTTAACTGAACTCAGCAGATTGGTTATACTTCAGAAGATTGACCTCAGGTTGCTAGAGATAAAACACAAAAAAGGCGACTTGCCGCAAACCGTCGATGCGCTTCAGCACGCTCTGCAGAAGCTGGATACAGAACTGACCATGGATACCAAACGCCAAAAAGAAATTACACTCGAAATGACCCGTCTCGACAATCAGATTACCGACGATAAACAGCGCCTGACGAAATTTCAGGACCAACTCTATCTCGTCACATCCAACAAAGAATACGATGCCCTGACATCTGAGATCGATCAAATGAAGCAAAATATCGATAAGGCCGAGTACACGATCCTGACACTTTCGGATGAAGCCGGAAAATTAAAAGAATCGATCAAATCCAAAACACTCAGCCATCAGGAAAAATCCAAGGAATTGGAAATTCAGGCGGCGGAACTGGAAAAAATGAACCAGTACACGAAAGAAGCCCAGGAAAAGGCGATGGCAGAGCGGGAAAACGTTCTGGAGATGATTCCACTGAGATATATTCGCGAGTACGACCGCGTCGCCAATGCCAAGGAAGGCGTTGCCATCGTGTCCATTCACCAGATGTTTGAAGAAAAAGTAGATAAAAAGGGAAATGTTGAATATATTCCGGGGCAGGTTTTTTGCAGCGGATGTCACAAGATTGTCCCTCCGCAGAAAGCCGTTGAAATCAGGTCTGGTAATCAAATCATCCGGTGCGAATTTTGCGGTCGAATGCTGTATCAGGACAAATCCGGTGAAAATCGCACGTCAAACGAGGAGGAAATATTCTGAAGTTGGTCGGGCAGTCGCCCCGATTTATTCGGGGAGGAAAGTCCGAACTCCGCAGGGCAGGGTGTCCCGTAACTCGGGATCGCGTGAGTGAAGGAAAGTGCCACAGAAACGATACCGACCCCTCCCGATTTTTCGGGAACGGGCCAAGGGTGAAATGGTGCGTCCTGCAATTAAGCGGGATCAAAGTAAGAGCGCACCGTTTCGTCAGCAATGACGAAAGCTGGGCAAACCCCACCCGGAGCAAGATCAAGCAGGGAAATGGAATAGCCCGTTCCTTCAATTTCCCGGGTAGATCGCTTAACCTCAGCGGTAACGCTGAGCGTAGATAAATGACTGCCGTCCCGAAGTCTCGGGACACAGAATTCGGCTTATAGACCAACTTCATTTTTATTGCGGTCATGAAACAGAACTGGATATTCGCACCGACAAATCCCCAGCGGGTGAAAGAAATTGCCGTTACCCGGCGCCTGCCGCGTGTCATCGCCGCAGTGCTGGCTAACCGGAATTTCTCCGGCCCGGACGCGATCGACCGGTTCTTCAATCCAAGCCTCGATAATTTGTACGACCCGTTTCTGATGACTGACCTGAGAAAAGCCGTTGACCGGCTCGAACAGGCGATGATGAATAAAGAAAAGGTCATGATCTGCGGCGACTATGACGTCGATGGAACGACGGCGACTTCGCTTCTTTTTCTCTCCTTGCGGGAAATCGGACTGACAACCTCTTACTACATTCCGGACCGCGATAAAGAGGGTTACGGCCTGTCCAAACACGGGATCGATTACGCCATTCAAGAAGGCGCTTCGCTCATCATCACCTGCGACTGTGGCATCAACGCCAACAGCGAGATCGAATATGCCAATCAAAACCATGTCGATGTCATCGTCACCGACCATCACGAGCCGGGCGAAACCTTGCCGCCGGCCGCGGCAATTCTGAATCCTAAACGCAAAGACGACTCTTATCCGTTCAAAGATTTGTGTGGCGCGGGAGTCGCGTTCAAACTCCTGCAGGGATTCCTCATCGCCAATAATTTGCCCATCGATGATATTTATAAACATTTAGACCTTGTGGCAATCGGCACAGCCGCCGACATTGTTGCCATTTTGGACGAAAACCGTACGTTGGTCGCCAAAGGACTCGAAGTTCTCAATGCCAGCCAGAAAATCGGCGTGCAGGCCCTTCTAAAAGTGTCCGGTTTCGAAAACAAGACGCTGAATGTCGTCAACATCGTTTTCGGTCTGGCGCCGCGGATCAACGCCGCCGGCCGATTGGGCGAAGCCACACGCGCCGTCCGACTCCTGACCTCTTTCAATCTTGAAGAATCAAATCTCCTTTCTGCGGAGCTCGAGCAGGAAAATAAAAACCGCCAGAATATCGAACGCGAAACGATCAACAGCGCCATTCTTCAACTCAACGCAACGCACGATATAGACACCGATAAGGTTTTGGTTCTTTCCGATACGACGTGGCATCATGGCGTCATCGGAATCGTCGCCAGCAAACTCAAGGAAACCTACAACCGGCCTGTCGTGATGATCGCTTTTCAAAACGGCTTCGGCCGCGGTTCCGCGCGCAGTATTCACGGATTCGACCTTTATGCCGCTTTCAGCCAATGCGCAGATCTGCTTGATAATTACGGCGGTCATAAAATGGCAGCGGGACTTACGATTAGCGAGAAGAACCTGCCGGCGTTCATTTCCCGCCTGAAAGCCATCGCGTCCAAGTCGATAACCGACGAAATGCTCTTTCCGGGAATTTACATCGACACGGAAATCCGGTTCGACGAAATCAATCAGGAAGTTCTGGACTACCTGAACAAAATGTCGCCGTACGGACCGGGCAACATGCGGCCGGTATTCGTCGCCAGAGGTTTGCAAATCCACGGCATGCCGCGGATCGTCGGCGAACAACATTTAAAATTCAAGGCATCCAAAGACCGCACCGTATTCAGCGCCATCGGCTGGAAGATGGGCGAGTTTTATGAGATGCTGATCAGTAATAGATCTTTAGATATGGCATTTGTGATCGAAGAAAACGAATGGAACGGAAATAAAGAAATTCAACTTAGTATCAAAGACATCCGTTATTCTGAATCGACTCATCATTAATCGGAGGATTTTGCTCCATGTTTAAAAGTAAAATTTCCGGCATTGGCAAACATGTTCCAGAAAATGTGATCACCAATTTCGACCTTGAAAAAATCATGGACACCAGCAACGAGTGGATCGTCGAACGCACCGGCATTCACGAACGCCGGTTCGTCACACAACCGACCGGTGCGTCGGATTTGGCGCTTCCCGCCTGCCGGGAAGCGATTCAGAACGCCGGAATTCAGAACTCCGACATCGATTTGATCATCGTCGCTACGACCACTCCCGAGCACTCGTTTCCGGGAACGAGCAGTTTTTTACAGGCATTGCTGGAACTTCCGGGTGTTCCGACGCTCGATATTCGGGTTCAATGTTCCGGTTTCATCTACGGACTTTCCATTGCCGACCAATTCATTAAAACCGGCCAGTACCGCAACATTCTTCTTGTCGGAGTTGAAGTCCAATCCGTCGGTCTGAATCTGACAACGGAAGGACGCGACATCGCCGTTCTTTTCGGCGACGGCGCCGGTGCGGTTATCGTCAGCCGTTCGGACGACGAAAGCCAGATTTTCTCCACACATCTTTTCGGAGACGGCAGATTCGCCAAAGAATTGTGGGTGGATGCACCAATCTGCGATCGGTCGCCGCGCATCACGCCGGAAATGATCGCCGAAGGCAGACATTATCCCAAGATGAACGGCAGACAAGTATTCAAGCACGCCATTTCACGTTTCCCGGAAGTCATCAAAACCGCTCTCGATGCTAATTCTCTGACATTGAATGACATCGCGCTGGTGATCCCGCATCAGGCGAATCAGCGCATCACCGAAGCCGTTACCCAGCGACTTGAAGTCCCGCCGGAAAAAGTGTACAGTAACATTCATCGATACGGAAACACGACGGGCGCTTCTATTCCGCTCGCGATGTACGACGCACTGAGCGAACAACGGTTCTGCAAGGGCGACCGCATTATTCTTGCCGCTTTCGGGTCAGGATTCACGTGGGCTTCCGCCCTGATCAAATGGTAATCAATCGCTGGATTTAAACCGGCGCCGATGATGCGAAACAACCTAATCCGAAACCAAAACTGACACCCATGGCAACCGCCCATTTTCGCGCATCGAAAGAAATTTCCGGCCGTCGCCAGCCTCGGTTGCAAACCGGAATCATTCTTCTGATCGTTTCGCTTGTCGTCGCGATGGCGCTTTGTTTTCCGCGCGCACATTACAGCACGCTGAATTACAAGGTCAACGACATCACGCGGGTGCCCGTCATCGCGCCTTTCGATTTCCCCGTTTTAAAAAGTGAAAAAGAATTGTCCGACGACCGCGAAGAGGCATTGAAAAAAGTGCCGTTCGTTTTTATTCAGGACGAAAGCGTTGACGAAACCGAGATTCAGCGTCTCAACCGGTTTTTCGAAGAAATCGGGGTCATTCGCTCTGCGAAAAATAAATTGGACGAGTCGCGGCAATCCGCCGAAAAGAGCCGCACACTTAAGCGATCCGATGAATCGCTCACCCAGTTCGAATCCGATTCCAGCGCTTACCGCTCATTGATCGACCGGCTGGAAAACCAGCACAAGATCGAACAGAATTCCACACTTCAGAAAGCCCTGACGGCCGATCCGAAAGCGTACCTGACGCCGGGTTTGTCGAATCAGATCCGTCAAATTCTGGCCGATTTGTACAACCAACTCATCACCGACATCCCGAAGCAGGACATCGTTTCGGAGAAAATCTCCATTCAGCAAAAAGGCGAAGAGTTGCTGGAAGAAACGTCGCGCGTGCTGTCTCTGGAAGAGGCCTGGACGAAAGCGAAACGAATGCTTCATGCCCGTTATCCGGACGACGAGCAGACGGTCAATATCGGCTACGAAATTATGGTCCGGTTCATCAAACCCAATCTGATCTTTCAGCGTGAAATTACCGACGCGCGTCAAAAGGAATTGCTGGGTAAAGTTCCGATCAGCAAAGGCGTCGTTCTCGAGAATGAAAAGATCGTCGATGCCAATACGCGCGTGACGCCGGATATTTTCCGGAAGTTCGATTCTCTGTTGAAAGAGCGCGCCAGGCGTTCCAATATTCGCGGCGGTCTGCGGAAAAGCCTGCCGATTATCGGCGATCCTGTCATGTTTTTCGGACAGGCGGCAATGATCGGAATTATTTTCTCATTTTTTATCATCTATCTCTCCGCATATCAATCCGGCATCGTTCGCAACGCCAAAAAGATCGGATTAATCGGCATCATTTTTCTCATCCAGACGATCCTGACGTCGATCTTCGTCGGAAAATTCAATATTTCCGAATACGTCGTTCCCATCACGTTCGCCGCCATGACGCTGACGATCCTGTTTGACAGCAAGATCGCTTTTGTCGGTATTTCGACGCTTGTCGTGATCATCGGCGCACAATTGGGCGGCAATATCAACTTTATCGTTACATCGATTTTTGCCAGTTCGTTGGCGATCTATTCCGTACGCAAACTGCGCCAGCGAAGCCAAATTTTTCGCGCCATCCTGATAATCGTCGCCGCCTATATGGTAAGTATTTGCATCACGGAAATGCTCAGGTTTTCTCCATCGAAAGAGATTCTCAACCACCTGTTGTACGCCGGGATCAACGGCGTAATTTCCCCCGTTCTGGCATACGGAACGATCGGTCTATTCGAAAGCGCATTCGGAATTACAACCGATCTGACATTGTTGGAATTGGCCGACTTCAATCACCCGGCGCTCAAACTGTTGTCCAAAGAAGCGACCGGCACTTTCACCCATTGCGTTACCGTCGGAAATTTAGCGGAAGCCGCGGCGGATGCGATTGGCGCGAATGCGCTTCTCGCACGGGTTGGCGCCTATTATCACGACATCGGAAAGGTTACCAAGCCGGAATATTTCATCGAAAATCAATCGTTTGATTTGAATAAACACGACAATCTGGCGCCGAATCTCAGCGCGCTCATCATCATCAATCACGTCAAGGAAGGCATCCGCCTTGCCACGGAATTCAAATTGCCAAAAATCGTCGCCGACTTCATTCCGACGCATCACGGCACGACGCGCGTCGAGTACTTTTACAACAAAGCGTTAGAACAGGCGGAGAATCCCGCCGACGTCAACGACTCGGATTTCCGCTATCCCGGACCGAAACCACACACCAAAGAAACCGGCATCGTCATGATCTGCGAGACGATCGAAGCCGCTTCCCGCTCTTTGGATAAACCGACGATTGGAACCATCGAAAAAGTCATCGATATGATCATCGAGAAACGTCTGAAAGAGGGACAATTCGACGAATGTCCGCTGACGCTTTCCGACCTCAAACGAATCAAGGGAGACATCAGAACCAACACGGGAATTTTACCCATTCTCAAAGGAATTCATCATCTCCGGATCGAATATCCCAGTCAGGAAGGCCCGACAAAAAATGGAAAAAACAACTCATCCACAACGCGGAGAGGCTGACACATGCCAAGCATCAAGATCATCAACGAATATCCGTCACTCTTTTTGTTACAACCTGCGTTCGAACGCATGGCCTATCACATCGCCTGCAAAGAACAAATTGCCATCAAGTGTGTCAGCGTCATCGTTACGGACGACGCCAAACTGAACGAACTGAAAAAGCGATATTTCGGCGAAGATCTTCTCACCGATACAATTAGTTTTAACTATAACGAACCGAACGAGCCAATCGAGGGAGAAATTTATCTCAGCATCGACCGGATTCGGGAAAACGCCGTACAGATCAAGTGCGATTTTGAAAAAGAACTCGCCAACGTGTTCATTCATAGCCTGCTTCACCTGCTGGGCTACAACGACGACACCGTGCGAAATTCCAAACAAATGTCCGCTCTCCAGAATTTTTATCTCCATCAATTGAACACGACGCGGCTTTACCGCAACCGTTTCAAACCCGTTCTCAAGACCAATGACTGAAAACTGCAAAGAATTTGACAATCTGGTGCACATCGTAAAAACCCTTCGCGGAGAGCATGGATGTGAGTGGGACAAAGCCCAAACCCACGAATCGCTCACGCCATATCTCCTCGAAGAAACCTACGAAGTTCTCGAAGCGATCCAGGAAAACAAACCGGAAAAACTGAAAGAAGAACTCGGCGATTTGCTCCTCCACATCGTTTTTCAGGCCGAGATCGGCGAAGAGGAACAGAGATTTAACCTGAACGATTCGATCCGAACGATCAACGAAAAATTGGTTCGCCGTCACCCGCACGTTTTCAACGGCGTTCAGGCAAATCTGAAAGAAATCAAACAGAACTGGGAAGAGATCAAACTGAAGGAAGGGCGAAAATCGCTCATGGAAGGTCTTCCCAAAACGATTCCGGCACTTCTTCAGGCCAGACGCGTGCAGGAAAGAGCGGCGCAGGTCGGTTTTGACTGGGACGACATTTCCGGCGTCTGGGCAAAGATAAAGGAAGAGTTGCACGAATTGGACGAAGCAGTTGAAAGCGGAAACCGCGAACACATCGTCGAAGAATTCGGCGACATGCTTTTTGCGATCGTCAATCTATCCCGGTTCCTGAACCTCGATCCCGAAGCGGCACTGCGAAAGAACGTCAAGAAATTCGTCGCGCGCTTTCAAAAAGTCGAAGATGATTTCGCCTCGCGCGGTGTATCTATGAAAAACGCCACTCTCGCGGACATGGATCAGGTCTGGAACGACGTCAAACGAACGGAAAACCATTGCCAGCCCGATTCCCTTTCCCGAACGGAAACGGAATAAACCGCTTCATTTACAATACTTACAAAACTATCCCAAACCGTTTTATCATCATTTCGTAAATACCACTTGACGGCTACCGATTTTAGGTTTATATTCTTTTTAGGTATGAATATGAAGTTATTTGAAATTCAATCCTGCAGTGGCATAGCGGAGTAAATTATTGGAACCAACACCACTAATTTGGGAGCTGTTCTCCGAGTGAGGAAAGCATGCCTCCTCGTCGAGGAAACTTGATACACTCGGGAGGTGCCCACCGTTACAATGCGGTTCCCATAATTCCGCTACTGTTCATTGCAGGATGAATTTTATAGGAAATTCGTTTTACCCGTTATTAAAGACTTAAGTAAAATGAATTTCCGGAATACTTCTCAAATCCGCAATTAAATCCACCTGCTTTTTCAATGGAATACGTACCGTAAAAGTGATCGATCTGTCGTCGAATCCTTGCTGGAATTCGGCGGAGAATTTTCTCAAAATCCGCATCACATCGGAATATTTATCCATCGGCGATCCGATAACCAGCGACGTCATGATTTCGTATTCCTCCGTACCGGATTCGTCGAGCGCTTTTCCCGCCGTGCTTCCATAAGCCCGAATCAGTCCACCGATTCCCAGTTTGATCCCGCCGAAATAACGAACGACCACACAAACGACATCGACGAGGTCTCTGCCTTCAATGGCGGACAGAATGGGCGGACCTGCGGAACAATGCGGTTCGCCTGCATCCGAACTGTGCGCAACGACATCGTTATTCTGAAAAATGCGGTATGCCCAGCATTCATGATTGGCTTTTCGGTGTTCTTCTTCGATTTCTGCAATTCGTTTCCGAGCCGCCTCTACCGAATCGACTTTCGCACAGTAAGCGATAAATTTGGAATTCTGGATTTTGGTCTGATAAGTGCCGTTTTTAACGATTTGTTTCAACACTACAATCTCATTCAATAAATCCGATCGGTCATTTCAATATCATCAATTTTTTGGAAAAAGACTTCTGTCCGTATCGAATCGTCACAAAATGAATTCCCGACGCCACATACCCGGCGCCGATCTCTTCGGACGGAATTCCGATCGTGTTGACTCCCCGACAAAGAAATCCCCGATCGATTTTTTTATGGAAGATTTCACCGCCTCTGAGATTATAGAGCGCCATGTTCACATCGGTTGTCACCCTCCCCAACTGAAATTCCAGAAACAACTCGGATTCCGATTTGATGAGGAACGGATTCGGATAGAGCGCGAGAAATTTGACCGGAATGACCTGCGAATCCGGAATTGCGATGACACTCAAATTGACCGTCGAAGTCGAAGTTGTGGATGAATTCGTCATAAAAACGACCAGCGTATCTTTCGATAACGCGTCGCCTACAATGACATCGTTTCCGATGGAAAAACTGCGGGATACACTCGTCGATCCGAACCGATCCAGCAGATAACCGCCAATCAGATTTCCATCGCCGGAAGCGCTGGCCGATAATCCGACGAACAGGTCTGCGGAAAAAGTGATCAAAAACTGCTGGGTGGAAAATTGCTGAATGGTAGAACTGAAATCGATGCGGTCGGTCAGTTTTTGTCGATTTACTAACAGGACGTAAAGTTGCGGAAATTCCTTAGCGTCGTCGGAAAGCGCGTATCGAGTGTCATAACGTACTCCGGTGTAGTAACATCGTCTCGCAAACTCGTTCCAGAACAGAGCAAGCGATGCGCCGCTTTCATTTTCAATCGTCTGTTCCAGCGCCTGAAATGCGTATTTCGTCTTGATGGTTTCCCAAACCGTTGCCATAAAATCGGGATCATCCGGAAATTGCTCGATTAAAAAACGAACGAAAATTCCCAGCGAATACCAGTAAGCATCCGACCACACCGGGTTGTTCGGATCGTTGAAAAAATCCGAAAGATAACCAAAATAGTCATTGATCTCCGGATAGGCGCGCTCCTCGAACCACGTCGAACACCATTCCAGAAAATAAGCGTCGCCCATCTCATCATCCACGCCGATCAGTCCGTTGTTTTCCCACCAATTATATCCCATCTGAATGATGTGGAAAAATTCATGCGCAACCGTGACGCGCATGCCGTCCAAACCGTTTGTATTGTACGCCGGTTCGGCATAATCGTTATCGATGATGGTATAACCAGTATAATCGTATTGGCGCGATGTCGCAGTCACTTCATCTTCGGGATATGTCCAGGCGTATGCACTTCCCGCCCAGTTTTTAATATAAATATCGATTTCAACGCCGTCCATTCCGTTGTCGGATGGTGGCGGATCGAATCCAAGCGTATCGATCAGCAGGCTGTAACTCCGCTCGGCCGCGATGCCGACTTCCCAAACATAATCAGGCACATTCCTCGAATTTGTGACTGTCGTGCTAACCGCATCATATCCGGTCATCGTGTAATGAATTCTAAAATGACCTTCCGGAGTAACATACTCGTTCGACAAACTCGGACGCGTGTAAAGCGCTTTTCCGAGAATCTTCCGAATATTCGACGGAGAAATCATAACCGACTTGATGGCTCTTGTCTCGGATTTCTTAACCGTTCCGGAATTTAGCGTCAACTGTTTTTGTTCGAGCAATTCGCGGTACGCATCCACCACATCCGCCCCCAACAAGTTGCCGGCGAGCAGGATCAGTGGTACAATTTGAAATATTTTTTTCACGGTCTATTTTTTCCGGAACGAGACGGTCAGCGGAACGCCTTGAAAACCGAATCCTTTGCGAATCTGATTTTCCAGAAACCGCTGATAATCTTCCTTGACCAATCTCGGCTCGTTACAGAAAAACGCAAAAACCGGCGGATCGGCTTTCACCTGCGTGACATATTTAATGCGGATGTATTTGCCCATCATCGCAGGCGGTGGCGTTTTGTCGATGACCTTCTGAAAAAAGGCATTCAGTTCGCTTGTCGTTACCCGCTTTTTACGATTCTCACGGACTTCCCGGGCTACGTCGAATATTTTGTTGATCCGCTGTTTGGTCAAAGCCGAGATTGCCAGCACCGGATAATGCTCGATTTCACGAAATTCATCGATCAGGTCTCTCTGGAATTCGATGAGCGTGTTTGTGGATTTCTCGACCAGATCCCATTTATTCAGCAGAACAATCATGCCTCTTTTCTGATCGATAACATACCGAACAATATTGGCGTCCTGTCGGGTAAATCCTTTGGCCGCATCGATGACGACCGCGACGGTATTTGATCGCTCGATCGCGCTTTCCGCCCGGAGCATGGCATAAAATTCGATGTTGTCGCTGATCGCGCTTTTCTTTCGCAATCCGGCGGTATCGATGAGAAGAATTCTCTCGCCGAAATATTTCACCATCGTATCGATCGCATCGCGCGTGGTGCCGGGAATATCGGTAACGATGGATTTTTGTTCGCCGGTCAGGGCATTGGCGATCGAAGATTTCCCGACGTTCGGCATTCCGACGATGGCGAGCCGCAAATCGACTGTTTCCTCTTTTTCAGAAAGCGCCGGTTTAGGCGTTTTTTCGAGGATCGTATCCAGCAAATCGCCGATCCGACGGCCGTTGAGAGCCGAAATAGGATATGGTTCGCCGAAACCCAACTCGTAAAATTCAACAGCGTTATGTTCCCTTGTTTCATCATCGCATTTATTCACGACCGCCAGAACCGGTTTCCCGGAAACGCGCAGCATGCCGGCGATTTCCCGGTCCATCTGCATCACGCCATCCTTCATGTCTAACAGGAAAAGCGTCAGATCGGCTTCTTCGATGGCCAGTTTGACCTGTTCCCGAATCGCTGTCTCGATCTTGCCGTCGCTTTCCGGGATAAAACCACCTGTATCGATCAGAACGAAACTTTTTCCGACCCAGTTGACGATTTCGTACAGACGATCCCGCGTGATCCCGGCTTGCGGATGAATGATGGACCGTCTCTTTTGAGCCAGCCGGTTAAAAAGTGTCGATTTCCCTACATTCGGGCGCCCGACAATGGCGATGATCGGTTCATTACCTTGCATTTTCGAATATCTCCATAAAATCGTTTTGAAAAATTCGCACCGGCGTTTTTAATTCTTTCTGAATTTCATCCGGCGTCATATCGTCGAGCAAAACGCCCGTTTCGTTCAGGCATCTCGATGGCAACCAGATCGCGTCGAATCCAGAAAGATGCCTGATTTGCCGGACGATGTCGCGTCCGGTCAAAAGTCCGGCGACCGTGACTGTCTCGCCGTAAAATTGATTGATGACGGGGAAAACCTCGACATGCAAATTGCCGATCGCATTCAATCGCGGCAAGATGATTTTTTCCAAAACCGGCGCCGCCAACGTTCCGGTCACGAATAAAATTCGGCGAGGCGTCGTGACGGATGCGGGAAATTTTCTCTGCTGTCGTTTGAACGAATCGAGCATATCCCGGACGATTCCCACACCGTTTTCGATCTGATAATAAGCGCCATAATGACGCCCGGAGGGAACCGCCTGCCCTGCAAGCAGGTAAAATTCATCGGTAAAATAGACGAACGGACAGCCATCGTCGTTCCGGTACAATTTGTCCCAGATACGCGATTGCTTCAATAGCGCTTTGGCCTGATCCGGATTCACGTTCTGTAACTGCGGTAGATGCTGACGATGTTTCGTCAATCCGACGGGCGCAACAGCAACGCTTTTGATATGGCTCTTCAAACCGTACAAATCACGGATCGTGCGATGAAGAATCTCGCCGTCGTTCCATCCCGGAATAAGAACGATCTGCGTGTGCATATCGATGCGGTGGCGCGCTAAAAAATCCATTTTTTCCATCAGACGGTCTTCGCCGCGAAACCGCAAGAGTCGCTTCCGTACGGCCGGATCGGTTGCATGGACGGAAATGTACAAAGGCGACAATCTCTGCCGAACGATGCGCTCCAGTTCGTCGTCACCGATATCCGTCAGCGTCACATAATTTCCGTATAAAAAAGAGTACCGGTAGTCTTCATCAAAAAAATAGATCGGTTTGCGCATTCCGTTTGGATTTTGCCGGATGAAGCAAAAAACGCAGTTATTGGAACAGGCACGAATAGCCGGGCTTTCAATGTCAAGACCGAGGTCTTCGTCATACGACTTCGCGATTTTCATCGACAGCGATTTTCCGTCGCGGGATAGATCGATCCGTAATTTTTCATCGGATTGAAAAAAGCGATAATCCAGGAAATCATGGACGGGATGTCCGTTCATTGCGACGAGAATATCACCTGATTGAATATTTGCCCGTTCTGCCAAACTATCGATTTCAACTGAATTAATCTTTACCAAAGTGCATCCGGAAATTAGAAGTTTACGGTAGGCGCCGGGAAAAAATGCGCCAAATCCGAACAATCAAAAGAGCGGGTGAGGAGAATCGAACTCCCGTGACCAGCTTGGGAAGCTGACGTTCTGCCATTGAACTACACCCGCATCGTCAAAAAACACGAATTAATTTAATAGTATCTTACTATTTTCAAAACGATTTTAAGAGGCAAAACACACAATCTTCAGCAGAGAAAAACACCAGTTTATCCGTCGGATTGCAGGAACTTTAAAAAGAACAGTAAATCACTATTTGTTGTGATTTCCCCGTTGGAAAGCACAAAATATTGCGCTTTTCCAATCATAATTCTTGCCTCTATTTTCCGGCTTTGGTATATTCACGTGCAAATTGAATTATGAATTTTTGTTTTATAAATCAGGGACGCTGGAGAGAAAAATGTCTGAACCCATCGCGATCAATTTTGAAGTCAAGGAGACGGAACCGACACCAGTGGTGTCGGTGGAAAAACATCCGTCGGCCAAGCAATCGGCCACACCGGAAAAATCGATTTTTTCAGAAAACGCCATACAAATTCTGAACAGACGTTATCTCATTCGCGATAAAATGGGTAATGTCCTCGAAACACCCGATCAGATGCTTCATCGCGTCGCAGACGCTATCGCCGAAGCGGACTCGGCATACACCAACCGAAATGCCGTTCAAAAAACCGCCGAAAAATTCTACCGGATGATGCTTTCCAGGGATTTTCTTCCGAATTCACCGACGCTGATGAACGCCGGTCGCGAGTTGGGGCAGCTTTCCGCTTGTTTCGTTCTGCCGATTGACGACTCGATGGAATCGATTTTCCAAACGTTGAAAGATACAGCAATGATTCATAAAAGCGGCGGCGGGACGGGATTTTCGTTCAGCCGGATTCGCCCGAAGAAAAGCGTCGTTAAATCAACGAGCGGAATCGCCAGCGGACCGGTTTCCTTCATGAAAGCCTACAACGCGGCCACAGAAGCCGTCAAACAAGGCGGAACCCGACGCGGCGCCAACATGGGCATTCTCAGAATCGATCATCCGGACATTCTCGAATTTATCAATTGCAAATTGAACGAGCGCGATCTCGTCAACTTCAACATTTCCGTCGCCGTTACGGATGATTTTATGGAAAAAGTCCGGCGGCGCGAGCAGTTCGAACTCATCAATCCGGTTGATGGAACGATCGCCGGCACGCTCAACGCCAGCGAAGTTTTCAAACTCATCGCCACCAATGCCTGGAAAAACGGCGATCCGGGAATTCTCTTCATCGACCGGATCAACAAACAGAATCCGACACCAAAGCTGGGCGATATTGAAGCCACCAATCCCTGCGGCGAACAACCGCTTTTACCCAATGAATCCTGCAACCTCGGTTCAATCAATTTGTCCAATTTCATCCGAGATAATCAGATCGAATACGACCGGCTTGGCGAGTTAATCGACGCGTCAGTCCACTTTCTCGATAACGTCATCGATGTGAATAAATATCCGTTGAAGAAGATCGAGACGATGGTTAAAAAAACCCGGAAGATCGGACTGGGCGTGATGGGATTTGCGGACATGCTTTATCAACTGAAAATTCCGTACAATTCCGATGAAGCGTTAAAACTTGCAGACGAGGTCATGAAATTCATCTATACCCGCGCCCGCGAAGCCAGCGCAAAACTCGGTGAAACGCGCGGCAGTTTCAACGCGTGGAACGAAAGCATCTATTTCCCGGACGGGCCGAAATACCGAAACGCGACCAGCATTACAATCGCACCGACGGGAACTATTTCGATGATCGTTGAAACGTCCAGCGGAATCGAACCGGTTTTCTCGCTGGTATTCACCAAGCGCGTCATGGATGGAACCGATTTTCTCTATGCCAACCCGCATTTCGAGCACGCATGTCAGGAAACGGGCATTTACAGCCGCGAACTGATGAAAAAGGTTCAGGAAAAAGGCTCGATTCAAGGCATCGATGAAATTCCGGAAAACATTAAAAAAGTTTTTGTCACGGCCCACGACATTTCGCCGGAATGGCACGTCCGAATGCAGGCGGCTTTTCAGAAATGGGTCGATGCGGCCGTTTCCAAAACCTGCAATTTTCCAAAATCCTCGACAGTTCAGGATGTCATCGACGCCTATTGGCTCGCTTATGAAGCCGGATGCAAAGGCATAACGATTTACCGCGATGGAAGCCGCGACGAACAGGTTCTATACGTCGGCGATAAAACGACGGACGATAAAAAATCGAAGTCGGCGCCGGAGCACGGTTACATATTCGATCAGGCAATCCATCCGCGAATTCGCCCACCGGAGACACGCGGCGTCACCAAGCGGATTCGCACCGGACAAGGAACGCTTTACGTCACGATCAACGAAGACGACGAAGGGCTCTGCGAAGTTTTTACAAATATCGGAAAAGCCGGCGGCCCTGCGCAAGTCGAATCCGAAGCGATCAGCCGCCTGATTTCGTTAGCCCTGCGCTCGGGCATTGACGCGCGAGACATCATCAAACAACTTAAGGGAATCGGCGGACCGGAACCGGTTTGGGAAAACGGTTCGAAAATTCTTTCGACGCCCGACGCCATCGCCAAAGCCATGGAATGGCACCTCGACGAGCGTGAAGGTAAGAAAAAGACACAAAAAGCACAACCGAGTTTTTCAATTTATGATTCCGAATCGCCATCTGGCACCGTGGCTTTGTCACCCGCTCCGCACACCCAGCCAACCGGTGAAAATAAAAAATCACTGGTAAACTGTCCCGTTTGCGGCGCGACGGTTTATCATGAAAGCGGTTGCGTAACGTGTCCGTCCTGCGGCTATTCCAAGTGTTAGTCGGAGATTTTACATAAAAATAAAAAACCCCGAAGCGATTCGGGGTTTTTTAATATCCGTTGGAAGCGGCGAATTACTCTTCCATGATCTCTTTTTCTTTCCGTTTCACCATTTCGTCAATGAGTTTGATGTGTTTATCCGTGAGTTCCTGAATCTTCTCCAATCCGAGATGCGAATCGTCTTCCGAAATGTCTCTGCTTTTTTCAAGGTCTTTCGTCATCTCGTTGGCGTCCCTGCGGACGTTCCGGATCGAGACTCTTCCCTCTTCCGCAAGTTTGTGAATGAACTTGGTCAGATCTCTCCGGCGGTCTTCGGTTAGCGCCGGAATCGGCAACCGGAGAATGTTTCCTTCGACTTTCGGATTCAGTCCGAGATCGGAGGTTCGGATCGCTTTTTCTACCGATTGTACGGCGCTTCTGTCAAAGACCTGAACGACGAGCAGGCGCGCGTCCGGAGCCGCGACATTCGCCACTTGTTTGAGCGGAACCATCGAACCGTAATAATCGACGCGGATCGAATCGAGAAGCGATGGCGTTGCGCGTCCGGTTCGGATGACAGCCATGTTGTGCTGACTGGCTTCAAGGCTTTTTTTCATTCGGTCTTCGGTGTCTTTTAAAATATCTCTGATCATGATCGACTCCTGTTAATGATTGTGCCGACCGGTTCTCCGAGCAGTAATCGTTTTAAATTACCGGCTTTTTTCATGTTATAGACGATAATCGGCAGATTATTGTCCTGACAAAGCGTGATTGCCGTCAGGTCCATCACTTTCAATTGCTTTTCGATCGCCGTTTGATAGTCGAGATGAGCGTAGAATTTGGCGTCGGTGAACTTTTCCGGGTCTTTGTCGTAAACACCTTCGACTTTCGTCGCTTTGATGATGGCATCTGCACGAATCTCAACGGCTCTGAGTGCAGCGCCGGAATCGGTGCTGAAAAATGGTCTGCCTGTGCCGCCGCTGAAAATCACGACGTCGCCTTTTTCGAGGTATTCATCGGCAAGCCGGATGATCATCGGTTCGGCGACCTCGATCATCTGGATCGCGGACATGACGCGGACTTTCAAACCTTTCGATTCCAGAACATCCTGAACGGCAAGCGCGTTGATGACGGTCGCCAGCATTCCCATATAATCGGCGCGGACACGGTTCATTCCGTTTTGGCTGGCGGCTAATCCACGAAAAATGTTGCCGCCGCCGATGACGATACCGATCTCGATGCCCAACTGTTTCGCCGAACAAATTTCGTCGCCCAGAAGATCGAGAACGGCGGAATCGTACCCAGAATGCTTGTCACCGGCAAGCGCCTCCCCTGAAAACTTCAGGAGGACTCTTTTGTACGCTGACTTCGGCATTTTTTTACGAAAGTTAAATCGTAAACGGAATGTTTATTTTGCAGATTCGCCCAACTGAAACCGGACGAAGCGATTGATATAAATATTTTCGCCGATCTTGGCAATCGTTGCCGCCTGATAATCTTTCACTGTTGTCTGAGGATCCTTGACAAAGGATTGTTCCAGCAGACAGGATTCCTGATAATATTTCTCGAGCTTTCCTTCGGCGATTTTTTCCAAAAGCGCCTCGGGTTTTTTCTGTCCTCTCGCCTGTTCGCGGTAGATTTCTTTTTCTTTGTCGATCACTTTCGGATTGATTTCTTCACGACGGATAGCGACCGGGCTCGTGGCGGCGATATGCATAGCGATATCTTTAACAAAAATTAAAAAGTCGTCAGTTTTGGCGACAAAATCGGTCTCACAGTTCACTTCGACGAGAACGCCAAGTTTATTTCCGGGGTGAATGTAGGAAAGGATGACGCCTTCTTTGACCTTGCGGTCGGCTTTTTTCTCGGCCTTGGCAATACCTTTTTTCCGAAGAATATCGACGGCTTTATCGGCGTCGCCGTTGGCTTCCACCAGCGCGTTTTTGCAATCCATCATTCCAATGCCAGTTCTTTCTCTGAGTTCTTTCACCTGGCTGGCGGTAATTCCCATTAAAAAATCCTTTCTCTGTTAACTCTCTGCTTCGGAACTGGAAGCGGAGGTTTCGGCCGGTCGTCCGCCTTTGGCTTCGATGATCGCACTGGCAATTTCGCCAATGATCAATTGAATCGTCTGAATGGAATCATCGTTTGCCGGGATCGGAAAATCGACGACGGTCGGATCGGCATTTGTATCCAGAACGGCGATAACCGGAATATCAAGGCGTTTCGCTTCCTGAACGGCGATATTGTCGTGCAACGTATCGACGACGACGAGAACATCGGGGATTTTCTTCATGTCTTTGATCCCGCGATGCAGGTCGGCAAGTTTGATGCGTTCGCGTTCAAGCGATAATTTTTCTTTCTTGGTCAGGTTTTCGTCGTAGCCGGTCGATTTGTCTTTTTCGAGTTTCTGAAGATGCCGGATGCTTTTTTTGATCGTCGTGAAATTCGTCAGCGTTCCGCCAAGCCACCGTTCGACGACATAGAACATCCCGCAACGATCGGCTTCCGTCTGAACAATGTCTTTCGCCTGTTTTTTGGTACCGACGAACAGAACATCGCCGCCTTTGCGGACGGATTCGCGGATAAACCGGGTTGCTTCATCCAAACATTCCATGGTCTTTTTCAGATCGATAATATGAATACCGTTTTTGGACATGAAAATGTATCCTTTCATTTTCGGATTCCATTTTCTCGTAAGATGGCCAAAATGGGCGCCAGATTTCCAGAGCTGTTCTAAACTAATATTACTCATAAAGCCTATTCTCTCTCTATTAACGTTTGGAGAACTGGTAAGCGCGACGAGCACCAGCCAAGCCGTATTTCTTTCTTTCTTTCACGCGAGCATCGCGGGTCAGAAAGCCTGCCGGTTTGAGTTTCTGGCGATTATCAGGATTGATCTTTTCGAGTGCGCGGGCGATCGCCAATTTAATGGCACCCGCCTGACCCGTCAAACCGCCGCCGTTGACGTTGACATTGATATTGTACTGACCGGCCGCGCCGCATAAAATCAGCGGCTGCATGACGATTTGCTTCAGAATTCCATGGCCGAAATAATTTTCGAAAGTACGATCATTAACTGTGATCGTTCCCTCTCCGGCGTGCATTCTGAGCCGGGCGGTTGCTTTTTTGCGACGACCGAGAGAAACATATTCTATTTTTGGCATGTAGAACTATCCTTCTATTTCTATCGATTGAGGTTGTTGTGCCGTATGCGGATGTTCGGGCCCGACATAGACTTTTAATTTTCTGAACAACTGCCGTCCAAGCGCGTTATGCGGCAACATTCCTTTGACGGCGCGTTCGATGATGCTGGTCGGCTTGGTCGCCATAACGTCCTTGTATTGACGAATTCTTTCGCCGCCCAGATACCCGGAATGAGAAAAGTAGGTTTTGATCTCGGCTTTTTTTCCGGTCAACCGGATTTTTTCTGCGTTGACGATCACGACAAAATCACCCGTGTCCATATGCGGGGTGAATTCGGGTTTGTTTTTGCCCCTGAGAATTGCCGCAACCTGACTCGCCAGACGTCCTAATACTTTACCGTCTGCGTCAACCACAACCCACTTGCGATCAATTTCATTCAATTTCGGATAATATGTTTTAAACATTTTTTACTCACCTATTCAGTTTAAAAATAGCGGGTAAACTTACAATGACATGAATTTAGAATCAAGAAATTTTTCGTCGGAAAACTTAATCCTGTAAACGTACATAACAGGATTTAGCAAAAACGGATTTAACTCGCCCGGTCAACTCACGCCCAATGAACGGCGTATTCTGCGATCTCGAATAGATGTCTTTCCGACTGAAAACCCACCACTCGTCCGGATCGACGATGGTCAAATTAGCCTCTTCACCGACTTTAATTCCGGGAAGCGGCAAGTTCATCGCCCGAGCGGGTTTGATCGTCAGCAATTTAATCAAATCCATGAATGAAATATGACCGGCGTGAACCAGATTGGTCATCGACAATCCGAAAGCGCTTTCGAGACCGATCATCCCGTAGGAAGCCAAATCGAGCGACGTTTCCTTGGTGTCGTACTGGTGCGGCGCGTGATCGGTGGCGATCGCGTCGATCGTTCCGTCCTTAATTCCTTCGATGAGCGCCAACCGGTCGGCTTCCGAACGAAGCGGCGGAGAAACCTTGCCGTTTGCGTCAAACGAGCGCATATATTCGTCGGTCAGTGAAAAGTGATGCGGCGTGGCTTCGGCAGTGACCCGAACACCATCCGCTTTGGCCTGACGAATCAGCGCCACCGCAACTTTGGTCGAAACGTGCGGAATGTGCAGACGCGAATTCGTGAACCGCGCCAGCGTCAAATCGCGGTAAATCATGATTTCTTCGGCGATCGATGGATTCCCGGGAATGCCCAGTTGCGTCGATACGATGCCTTCATTCATGTAACCGTCCGCTTTCAGCGCCGGATCTTCGGCGTGATTGATGATCGGTTTATCCACGATTTTTGAATATTCCAGCGCATACCGCATGATCTGCGCATTGACCAACGGATCGCCATCGTCAGAAAATCCGACGGCGCCGGCCGATGAGAGTTCGACCATTTCGGTCAATTCTTCGCCTTTGCGGTTTTTCGTGATAGCGGCAATCGGATAAACATCCACGATCTGTCCTTCCGCTTTCCGATAGATGAACCGAACGCTTTCCTGCGTGTCGATCGGCGGATCGGTGTTCGGCATACAACAAACTTTCGTAAAGCCGCCTGCCAAAGCCGCCCGGCAACCTGACGCGATCGTTTCTTTGTCTTCAAATCCCGGCTCGCGGAAATGAACATGCAGATCGACGAATCCCGGCGAAACCATTTGTCCATTCAGATTGACGATTTCCATGTCATTCTTCGGAGTAATTCCTTTTTCGAGCCGGACGATCATTCCATTTTCGATCAATATGTCCGCATCGAAAATTTTCTCTCCGACCGGATCGACTATTTTTCCATTCGCGAGTAGCACTTTTCCATTCATTTTATCTATTTGCATGATTTCTCCTTTTCTCTATCACAGTCGCCGGTCATTTGCCACCGACCAGCAGAAATAAAACCGCCATCCGGACTGCTACGCCGTTCAAAACCTGATGCAGGATGATGGAATAATCGCCGTCCGCGACATCTGAGTCGATTTCAACGCCGCGGTTGATCGGTCCCGGATGAAGAATCGTCAGCGGTTTTTTCAGATTTTCAAGCCGTTCACGCGTCATGCCATACAGATTTCGATATTCGCGTAAAGACGGAATCAATCCTTTTCCCTGCCGCTCGCGCTGAATTCTTAGCAGGTTCACCGCATCGGCAAATTGAAGCGCCTCGTCGAGATTGTACATGATCTTCACGCCCAAAGATTCGACGCCGTAAGGTATAAACGTCGGCGGCCCGCAGAGTGCGACGTTCGCGCCCAGCGCTTTCAATCCGAAAATGTTCGACAGCGCGACCCGGCTGTGGCGAATATCGCCGACGATGGCAACATTCAAACCTTCGATCTTGCCGAATTTTTCTTTCAGCGACATGATGTCCAAAAGCGCTTGCGTCGGATGTTCATGCGTTCCATCGCCTGCGTTGATGATGACGGCATTGACGAACTGCGACAACAGTTTGGCGGAACCCGGCACCGGATGTCGCATGACGATCGCATCCATTTTCATGGCGTACAGATTTTGAATCGTGTCCTTTAAACTCTCGCCTTTCGAAAGACTGCTGCCGGAAGCCGAAAAATTGACCGTATCCGCCGAAAGCCGTTTTTCTGCGAGTTCAAAAGAAATCCGCGTCCGCGTGGAATTTTCGAAGAACAGATTGACGATCGTCTTGCCTTGTAGCGTCGGAACGCGCTTGATCGGTCGCTCCAGAACTTCCCGGAAAGAAAATGCCGTATCGAAAATCTGCGTGAGATCTTCTTTGGGAACGCCTTCCAGCCCGTACAAGTGTTTGATGCTCAAATTCATTTATTTTCCTCCACCAGCAAGATAGCGTCCTCGCCGTCGCTCTCTTTCATCAGCACCCGGACTTCCTCGCCCGGCGATGTCGGAACGTTTCTGCCGATATAGTCCGCCTTGATGGGCATTTCCCGGTGCCCGCGGTCGATTAAAACCGCCAGCTGAATCGATGAAGGTCTTCCGAAATCCATCAGCGCGTCCAGAGCGGCGCGAATCGTCCGCCCGGTATAGATCACGTCATCGACGAGGATGAGAATTTTCCCGTCCACTTCAAACGGGATATTCGTGATCTCGACTCGCGGAAGCCGATTCTTCATCCGAAAATCATCCCGGTACATGACGACATCGAGAACACCGACCGGCAGTTTGACGTTTTCGATTTCTTCGATTTTCTTTGCGATTCTTTTCGATAAATATTCACCGCGCGTCCGGATGCCTATGATGCCGACATTTTCGACGCCACGGCATTTTTCCAGAATTTCGTGTGCCAATCGAGTGACTGTCCTGTTCAGCGCTTGCTCGTCCGCTATCCTGGATTTAACCTTGAAGTCCATGCGTTTCTCCTCTATAAAATAAAAATTCCACCGCTTGGGTGGATTTCTTCTTTCTCTTTTGCCCTTGCCAACTCACGGGTTGTAATTAAAAGGCTCCTTATTTTGTTGGCGGGAATTTATCCTTCCTCACGAAAAATACCTAAGAAATAGTTTGCGTATCAAGAATTTTCTAAGATCCTTCGTTTGGCGAATCAGTTCGCCGACGATTTTTTGAACGACATCGTCTGGAACACCGTCGGGTGATTTGGACTTCAAACGAAGATCGATCGGATCGTTGATGTAGTCAACGACGACGAACTTTTCGCCAGCCGTCAGAGCGACTTCGGTCGAAAAGAGATCGAGTTGACAAATTCTGGAAATCTTCCGGGCAATCTCGCGCAAATGCGACAGTCCGTTTTGCGCCTCATCTTCCGCCGAGACCGCTGTGTAAATATGCGAATCGGTCGCCCACCAAAAGACAAACGTCTGTCCGTTGAAGTAAATCACCCGAAACCAGGCCGCATGATTACCGATCCGGATGGGAACGATTTTTTGCTGAAGCAAGTAATGATCGCCCGGAAACTGCATCCGCGCCGACTGAATTTGCGATTCGGAACCGGCTTCGGTGATCACGCCGTCGCCGCCGCCGCCATGAGCCGGTTTGATGATGAATGGACGACCGAGTGCAGTGAAATCGATAACCGGTAATTCAGGTTCCGACTTAATCGGCGATAAGATGACGGTATGCGGCGCGTAAAGTCCGGCGGAGATAAAATCGAGATGCATTGTCGCTTTATTCCACGCCCGTTTTGCATGTTCCAGCGGATTGATCCGAAGCGCCCGGCACAGCTTTGCCCAATCGTTCAATTCTACGAATCGCTCATCCGCATCCGAAGCGCGATCCAAAAATATTCGACAGGCGATTTCGTTCCGATGAACCAATAGAAGAATTTCATCAATGTTTTCCAGATTGACGGACAGCAGGTTAAGCGGTTCTTCGGTGCAGGCATTTTGAACGATCCGGATAAAATCCGAATCGAACGACCAGGTCCATGCGATACAAAGATCGTATTTCATGTAGCGCACTCCGAAATCGTAAGTTTCTCGACGATTCGCCGGGCAATTTCGTCCGGTCGGTCTTCCGGAGAAACTAAAATCCAATCGGCGGAGATTTTATTCCGAAACCACGTGATCTGCCGCTTGGCGTAATGCCGTGTGTTTTGTTTGATTTGCGCGACCATCTCGTCATGAGAGCTTTCGCCGTCCAAGTATTTCACCACTTCGCGATAGCCGAGTGTCATCAACGCATCCAGATTCCGCCGAAATCCGACGCCGAGCAATCTCTGAACTTCGGCCACTAATCCGTCCGAAATCATCTGATCTCCCCGCGCGTCGATCCGTCGGTACAAATCCTCGCGCGGCATATCGAGAACAAACGACCGATAGTCGAATGGCGGTTCGGTTTTCTGCTCCCTGTACAACTGTGATGGCGACTTGCCGGTCGTCAAAAATATTTCCAGTGCGCGCGAAATCCGCTTGGCGTCATTGAGATGAATTTTCACGGCCGCTTCCGGATCGACTGCCATAAGCCGGTTATACAGAGCCGCGATTCCTTTTTGGTCCAATTCCTGATGGATTTCAGCCCGGATCGACGCATCCGTCCGGCTTTCCGCGAAAATCCCTTTCTGGAGAGCGCGGATATAAAGCCCGGAGCCGCCGACGAAAATCGGTCGCCGGTTTCGACTTTGAATATCGGCAACGGTTTTGAGCGCTATCGTCCGGTACATTCCGGCGCTGACCGTTTCGTCCGGGCTGAAAAGGTCAATCAAATAATGCGGGATGTCCTTCTGCTGGTTGAGTGTCGGCTTGGCGGTTCCGACGTCCATGCCGCGGTAAACCTGCCGGGAGTCGGCGGAGATGATTTCGCCATCGAGCAATTTAGCCAGTTCGATGGCGGTCGCCGTTTTGCCGACGGCTGTCGCTCCGACAATAAAAATGACTGAATTCTGGGAGATTACCTTGACCGGTTGAGACGGATCGTTCATGAAAATTCCATCAGAAATATCTTCTAAATCCGTTCGAACCGCTTGTCGAGTTCTTTTAATGATAAATTGACGACGATCGGTCTGCCGTGCGGGCAGAAATACGGATTCTTCGTGGCGAACAAGCGATCGACCAGATTCCGCATCTCTTCAGGCGACAGCGGATCGCCGGACTTGATGGCGGCTTTGCAGGCGTAGGAAGCCGCAATCTTTTCGCGGATGCTGGTATCTTTCGTCCCGAATTCCTGAAAGTGGTCGAGGATTTCCTTGATGATCGTTCCTTCGTTTCCCCAACGCATACCGGCCGGAACCGCTTCGATCGCGATCGTCTGTTTTCCGAATTCCTTCGCACGGAATCCCATTTTTTCCAAAAACGGAAGAATTTCGAGAAGCGTCGAATAATCGGTCACCGACAATTCGACAACCTGCGGAAACAGCAACTGCTGGGCTTTCCAATCCTCTTTTTCCATCGATTCCAGCGCTTCCTCGAACAATACCCGCTCGTGCGCGACATGCTGGTCGATGATCACCAATCCCGATTTCACCTGACTGATGATATACTTATTGTGCACCTGATAAACCTGAACCTCGAACGGCGCGATCTCGTCGTCGATCTTTGCCGGTTGTTCGGTAAACCGACGCGCCCGCTGAGACCATTTTTCCTGTTCTTCCGGACGAAAATAATAAGATGGCGACGGTCGGTTTGACGAATTCGTTTCGGAACGATCGGACGAAGATTCGCCTCGCTCCGGTGGGACGGAAGTCGATGCGGGAGTTATAACCGGCGCACCTTTCGGCACCGGCGTCGGCGCATAAAAATCGAACGGCGAGAATTTGGACAAATCCGGAATGACCTTCGTGATTTCCTTCAAAGCGGCATTGACCGATTCCTGCAGGAATCGATACACATCGTTCTGTTCGCGGAATTTCACTTCCATTTTCGTCGGATGAACGTTCACATCGACCATTTCCGGCGGCAATTCCAGATGCAGACAATAAAACGGAAATTCGCCGCGCGAAACGAGCCCGGAATAGGCTTCCATGATGGCGTGATTCATCAGCCGGTCGGTCACGAACCGGTTGTTGACGAAGAAAAACTGATCGCCGCGTCTGGCACGCACCAGATTCAGATTTCCAATGAATCCGTTGACCTGAAACGAGCCACTCATGGCGGAAGCCGGAATCAGGTTTTCCCGATATTCCGGAGAAAATAGATGGACGATCCGGTCTTTCTGGCTTTCTTCCCGAAGATTGAAAATTTCGCGGTCGTTATGAACCAAAACGAACCGTACCCGGTTGTGAATCATGGAAAATTTGCGAATGATTTCGACAATGTTCCGGAACTCGACCTCGGCGCTTTTCAGAAATTTCCGCCTGGCGGGAATGTTGTAAAACAGGTTTCTGACGGAAATCGTCGTGCCGGGTTTGGGACTGTGCGGTTTGATCTCGCGGAAATTTCCGCCCTCGATGACCAATTCGTTTCCTTCGCTCGTTCCAGCGAGCGTTGTCACGGCGTTCACGACGGAGACTGCGGCGATACTGGCCAGCGCTTCTCCGCGAAAGCCGAGCGTCCGAATCCGGAAAAGGTCATCAACCGTAGCGATTTTGCTGGTCGCGTATCGCTCGAACGCCAGCAGGAGATCGTCTTTCGACATTCCTTCGCCGTTGTCCGTCACTTCACAGAGCGTTTTCCCGCCGTTTTTGATGACGACAAAGATTTCCGTCGCGCCCGCGTCGAGACTGTTTTCGACCAATTCCTTGATGAGCGACGAAGGATTCTGGACAACTTCGCCTGCCGCGATCTTATTGGTCAGTTGTTCATTGAGAATTTTTATTTTGGACATATTCCGTTCAATCTATCAGCGAGCGATTTTCGTCTATTTTCCTTCGATTTTCCGATTGACCGACCGAACCAAACGGCGAACGATCCGGGCGGTTTCCTTTTCGATGTCATCGACTTCCGACTTGACGGCAGTGCGGAACGGTTCATCGGAAACGGATGCGAGGTTAATTCGCACATTCATTGCGGCGCCTTTGACCGCGGTTTCTGCGCAGAGCGCGCCGACGCCGGCATCACTGATCGAGTTGACGTTTCCGTGCTTCACAACGAAGTCCATCAAGCGGATCGTTTTCTGCGTCGTTTTCATCACTTCAAGCGGAACGAGCGTTGCCTGTTTCATCGCCTCTTCGAGTGCAACGTTGCGCGCGCGTTTCTCGTCGTCGGTTTTTTTCGGAAGGCGATAACATGCCATCACACGGTTGAACGCGGCGGTGTCGAGATCGATCAGCCTCAGCAGTTCGTCTTTCAATTCCTGCGCCTGACCGGCAATCTCGTTCATGCGGCAATTGAATCGTTCATAGCCTTTCTTGCCATGCGTTAAATTGGCGACCATCGCAATCAATCCGCCAGCCAGCGCACCGCAAAGCGCCGAAACGCTTCCACCGCCCGGCGCAGGCGAATCCATCGACAACTCGTCGATAAAATCCCGCACGGACAGATTGACTAATACTTTTTCAAATTCCCGCACCTGAAATTCAATGATCTTTTTCTGCGGATCGAACGGCGAAATTTCACTCAGTCCCATCGACTGAACGGCGACGCGAATGAGTTCCGCTTCCGGCACGCCTTCCGATTTTCCCTGCTGACGCAAATAATGTCTGCCCGCGATCAGCATCGCCTCTTTGGGAATCAAACCGACGAGTTCCGAACCGGTGACGCGCAGACCTTTTTCCGCGGCGAGTCGGCAGATTTCGTCGAAAACTTCATGAGGCGGTGCGATGTGATAGTTCGTCAGGTTGATCGAAACTTGCGCCAGTTGATACTGTTCCAGATACCAGCCGACGGCTTTCACCGACTTAAAATTTCCCGGCACAAAGACGATTTCGCCGTTTTCATCTTTGATAATCTTGCCGTCGGCGTCACGTTTCGCGCGACCTTTTTCGCGGATCGTCAGCGCAATGTCATTCGCCAATTTCGCATCGCGCGTATTCAGATTGACGTTACAGGCGATCAGAAAATCCCGAACGCCGATGACGGTCGCGCCGCTTTTAGCGTTGAACTCCGGTTCACCAAAATCCGGCTTCCACATGGGATTTTTCAATTTTTCCGCCAATCCTTCGTATTCGCCTTCGCGGACCGCGGCAAGATTCGAGCGTTCAGACCGTTGCGCCGACTTTTCATACAAATAAACCGGGATTTTCAATTCCTCGGCGACGCGCTTAGCTAATTTCTGCGTCAGAGCGATACACTCTTCCTCGGTCACTCCGCTGATCGGAACGAACGGACAGACGTCGGTGGCGCCGATTCTGGCGTGAGCGCCGCGATGCTTGCGCATGTCGATGACTTCGGCGGCTTTGGCGATCCCGGCAAACGCGGCTTCCAGCACGCCGGCTTTCGATCCGATGAACGTAACAACCGTCCGGTTAGTGTCGGCTCCCGGATCGACGTCCAACAGTTTGACGCCGCTGACGGATTGGATCGCGTCCGTGATCGCCTGAATGATCTTTGGGTCGCGCCCTTCGCTGAAATTTGGAATACACTCGATAATTTCCGGCATCCTGACTCCTTGAAAAAATGCGGACGATTAACCCATCCGGCGTAAATATGAAAAAAGCATTAGAATTAACGCCCCTAAAATGAACAACCACCAAACCGGGCGGCTGAGTTTTTGGGGCGAGCGCCGAATGCGTTTGAAATGGATTCGCTTCTCCGGCGTCTCTTCTTTTTCCTGCTGTTTCGCTTCAAACTTCTCAATAATTGAAAATCTTCTGGGTTTTCTTTCGAACATCAGACACCTCCAAAAATTGTTGAAAAAAAGTTGACAAACGGATGAATAAAGCCGCCCAGAATGGAAACTTTCGTGATCATCTCGGCGACGATAATTGCCATTAAAATATAACCGCCGTAACGTTCCAGCGGTACGATCAGATGTTCGTATTGGCGCGGCAGAAGGCCGTATAAAATTTTCGAGCCGTCCAAAGGCGGAATCGGTAACAGGTTGAAAATTGCCAGCGCCAGATTGATCTGCAAACTCAAAATCGTCATGTAATAAATCGGTTCCAAAACGATCGCCGGCAGAAAATCGAGTCCGCCGGCTTTTATCGCCCGGAGAAGAAGCCCGCTCAGCAGTGCCAGCGCCATATTCGCGAGCGGACCCGCGAGTGCTACGACGAGCATGTCGCGCTTCGGATTCTTAAAATAGCGCGGATCGACCGGCACCGGTTTTGCCCACCCAAAATGCACTAAAAACAGCATCAGCGTTCCGAACGGATCCAGATGCGCGAGAGGGTTCATCGTCAAGCGACCGTTCAATTTTGCCGTCGGATCGCCGTGGCGATATGCCGTGTACCCGTGCATGAATTCGTGAAAGGTCAGCGCGAGAAGAATTGGCGGAATGAGTAAAACGATCGTCTGTAAGTTCATTGATACCTCGGATGAAACGTGCGATGTTGCTCGATCAGAAATTCCCGGTCGAGGTGCGTATAAATCTGTGTCGTGGAAATGTCGGAATGACCCAGCATTTCCTGCACGGCGCGCAGATTGGCGCCGCCTTCCAGCAAATGCGTCGCGAACGAATGGCGAAAGACGTGCGGACTGACTTTTTTCCGGATGCCCGCAAGCCGGACATATTCCTGGATGATTTTCCAGACGCCCATCCGCGACAGCGGCCCGCCGCGCATGTTGAGAAAGAGAAAATCCCTGCTCTTTTGATACCGAATCAGCACGGAACGAACGGCTGTAATGTACATTTTAATTTTCTGACTCGCCTGATGTCCGAATGGGACGATGCGCTCTTTCGAGCCTTTTCCGATCACGCGAATCACGCCTTCATGAAAAAACACGTCGGACATTTTCATCATCGTCAGTTCGGAAACCCGCACGCCCGTCGAATACAACGTTTCGATGATCGCCCGGTCACGCATTCCTTTGGATGTCGTATAGTCGATCGTTTCCAGAATCAATTCGATCTCATTCAAGTCCAAAACGTTCGGCAGATGGCGCGGCAGCTTGGGTGATTGCAATTGATCCGTCGGATCGATGTCGGTGATCTTTTCGCTGACGAGAAAACGGTGGAACATGCGGATCGATGAAAAATTGCGCGCAAGGCTTCTGGCCGATAAGCCGACGTCGGAAAGACAACCGACGAAATTCTGCACGTCGGTCATCGAAACCAATTTCACGTCGTTGACGTGTTTCTCTTCCAGAAATTGCAGATAGCGGGTGAGATCGTTTTGATAGGCGTCGATTGTGTTACCGGCGAGATTTCGCTCGATTTTCAGATAATTGATAAAATCTTGAATCAAATCCTGCATGTATCCAATCGGCGATCATTCATTTCCACAAATGGATTGTTCGATCAGGTCGCAAAGTATATGCCCGATCGTGATGTGCGATTCCTGAATCCGCTGGGTGTTTTTCGATGGAACACGGATCACGATGTCCGACAAACCTGCCAGTTTACCACCATTTTCGCCGGTCAGAACGATCGTTAAAAGTCCGAGGGAACGCGCAAACTCAACGGCTTTAATAACATTCGGTGAGTTGCCGCTGGTACTGAT
>JBAZPZ010000012.1:0-34514 GCA_041645495.1 Fidelibacterota bacterium
GTTTCCAAATCCAGTCCTAATTTTCTGAAAGAGCCGACGCCTTGTTCAATCGGGATGACCTCGGTGAAGAAATTACTTAAGTCCAATTTCTTTGTCTGTAACAACTTGATCGCCGGCAACATCGTATTTTGACCGATATAAGTGCCGAGAATCTTGATCGCGCGCCGGGTGACATGGTAAGGTTTGATCTTGGCCTCAACGCTGTCGTCCATACCGAAAGCCAGGATTTTGCCGCCGGGCGTCACATAATTCAATGCATTTTCCAACTGTGTACCGGTGGCGTCTATCACGATGTCGAACTTCTTGCCGTTGGTCATTTTAACAACTTCGGCTTCCAGATCGCACTTTTCCGGGTTAAACACCGGAACACCAAATTTTTTCGCAATGTCGAACCGGAACGGATCGATTTCCGTCACCGCCACGCTCGCGGCGACATTCTTCGAAATCGCCGTGAAAAGATAACCGATAGGACCGCAACCCAGAATCAGAACGCTATCATAACATTGCATCTGGACGGTGTTCATTCCGTTTAAGACCGTTGCCAGCGTCTCCACCTGCGTGCCGGTGATGTCGTCGATCGAATCGGGAATTTTGAAGCAGACGTCTTCCGGCGCAACTGCGTATTCGGCGTAACCGCCATTTTTAAAAATGCCCAGCGTCCGGTTTTTCAGATCGACGCACTGACTGCTGAAGCCCATCCGGCAGAATTCACACAACCCGCAACGAGGATTGTTATCGAGAGCAATGCGGTCGCCGACTTTCACGGAAGTCACACCTGAACCGATTTCAACGATGGTTCCACAGAACTCATGACCGATAACGGTGTTTTCTTTATAAGCATGTTTGCCCTGCATGATTTTCACGTCGGTACCGCAGATGCCGCAGGCGGCGACTTTTAATAAAACCTGATTGGGTTCCGTAACCTTTGGAACCGGTATCATTTCAAAGTCTATTTTGCCGATTTTCTTGAAAACCAACGCTTTCATTTTTTCCATAATATGCCTCTCCAATTTTTTATGTAATTTTTTTACAGCAGAAACTGAATTCCTACCAAACTCCACAAATTTGTTTCTTCATCATGACTGTGCAGACTTTTGCCGAGAGAAAAATAGGATGAAATGGCTTCCGACCATTCCCAGACTAAACCGACATTTACCATCGGTTCTGATAAATCAAACGGCGCTTCTTGTACCGCGGTGTGCCATTCAGCTGACAAATCGAAACTTTTAAAATATACAGCCGTGGCCAAGCCACCTTCCCAGCCTTCGGATTTGCTTTGAACCCAAACGTGCCCGGCCTCTGCCGTCAAGCCGAAGCGCGACCACTCGCGGTGCCATTCCACGGGAAGAAGTAACTCCGATTTATTCTCTTTCTCGAAGGAATAATAAACTTTGGGACAACATGAAAAACTGGAACCGGACGAAGAGGAATGATCCATAAACCGGTACTTGATTCCCACTTCCATTCCGTCGATGCCTTGATGAACTTTGGAATCTTTGTCCCGATCGACGACATAGGGCAAACCCACGGTCACTTGTCCGCGATCGCCCAGTCCGTAATTGATATCGAATAATGGAACTTGCCATTCATCGTTGCGGGTGGCGTGTTCCAGAGAAGCGAGAACATTGATCTCCCAATTTCCGGGACCGAGCGTGCCGGTGTCATCCAGTAAAAGCGGTGGACTGCTCTGAGCAACTGCATCCACCGGAAATGAAATGATGGAAATGAATCCGACAAACAAAAGTATTTTTATTGTAGAGCGCTGTCGGTTATTTTTCATTTCTCTCGGGTTCATTTCATCAATCCGCGCATGAATTCGATTGTTTTCTTCGCCGCCGTATCGGAATCCGGAGGCGGTAAAATTTCCGCCGATAAATAACCATCGTAACCGATTATTGTCAGACAGTCAACGACCGCATTAAAATCAATGTGCCCCGCGCCGGGATGCCAGCGATTGGAATCGGCAATGTGAAAGTGGAAAATGCGCGATCCGGCTTTTTCGATGCTTTCCGGAATGTCCGGCTCCTCGATGTTCATGTGAAAAGTATCCAGTAAAAGCCCGACATTCGGCAGGGCAAGTGTGTTTAAAAAATCCAATCCTTCATCAACGGTACTGATAATATTGGATTCATAACGGTTGCAGGGTTCGATCACTAAACGAACAGCGGGATTCAGCGCGGCACATTCTTGCATCGCTTCCGAAAGCCAACGCGTGGTCAATTCCTCATCTGCTTCAGGTCTTCTGTTCCCGCGAATCAGTCCGATGATTACCAGAGAGTTCCACCTTTCGGCGAGACGGATTTGCGATCTGATCCGTTCGATTGCTTTGCGGCGAATGGCTTCGTCCGGGCTGGTAAATGACAATCCTTCTTCGCCGTACGCCTGACCTGTGCCGATAGCAACGACAGGCAGTTCGAATTTTGCCAGCAGAGATTCGATCTCGGCAATATCTAAAAGTTTCGGATCACGCACCGCTAGTTCGACGCCATCATAACCTAATGCTTTGATTTTAGCGATATTCTCGGCCAATTTGCCTTTGTACGCCAACGCAGAAAACTTCGCCGGTTGCGTCGATATAACGATGCTCAACTTCATCAGTTACAGTCCCATTTTGGGAATGGCATAAATCGGACGCCATCCTTCGGTAAACGGTTCCTTTAGATACGGCGCCATTTCCTCTTCGGTGCGCATGGTGGTTTTTTCGATGGGCGGCAGTTTACCAGCAGGAAATGCTATGTTGATTTCTTCCCAAACCAGCGTCAGATAAAATAAAATCGCCGCAATGGTTCGTTTGGCTTTCCGCGCGTCGCTGATTGTCGGACGACCGACGACACCTTCCGGAATTGAATTGATTTCCATCGGAAAATGACCCTGACCTTCCGACCATTTGCTTGGCCGTGCGAACGGATCCACCGCTTTATCGAAATGACCGTCCGGCAAATAACCTTCGACTTTCGTCTCCTGCGCCAAAGCCATTTCCACATATTCCGGCGCAAGCAGAAGCATCACGGAAGTCTCAGCTTCGTCGGCATGAAAAAAATTGTCGTCCCAGTCGCCGCCCCGGTCTTTCGTTCTAAAAAACTCCCGGACGGCGCGGTGCCAATCGATCATCCGGAAAAGGCCGGGCAGATTCCAGGTCTTTTGCAATTCCTGAATGGCGGCTTCGAGCAACCAGGAATGACCGTGATTATTGATGAGGATAATTTTGCGGAGACCGTCGTTCCAGAGTCCGACCATCACGTCGATCAACACTCTTTTCAGCACTTCATCTTCGAGATGAATCGTACCCGGCATGCCGATGTGGTGATGCGGATGACCGCCGTAGTTGAGCGGATTCCAGGCTAAATTAACCGGCGCTCCTGATTTCATTGAATGCCTGCGAACACCTTCCAGAAGCTGTGTCACCATAAATGAATCCAGAGCGGTTACCGTATGACGACCATGCAGTTCCGTACATCCGATCGGAACGAAAACAATGTCGTTCTTCCGGCGGTTTTCGACCACTTTCTGCCTGATCGTTGTCTGAATATAAGTTCCGGGTTTTGCCAGTTCGGACGGAGAAGGGATACCATAATCCTCGAGAATATTATCGACTTCTTTGTCCGATGCTTCCCATATTTTTTTCTTTAAATGGCCGACCGATGTGTCTTCAAAGCGAAGATCATCCCGATTTGTTGTAAGCCATCCACTCATAATTCACCTCAAATTTTGTATGTTCATTTAAATTTGTTCATTCCGGGAAAACGGTAATTTTCACTTCCTGACGGTTTGTCTGGAGCATCACTAAATTCTCCGGCACCTCGTCTAATCCAATCCGCTTTGTGATCAGTTTTGAGACATCCATACCGCCTGCCATCGAACTGATAACCCGCGGGAATGTGCCGTTTCCGGAGTGTCCCTGAGCGCCGACAACATTCGCATGGCGCACTTGAAAGACTTCACCGTTCATCGGAATTTTATCGTCCGCACGGGCGACGATGACCACCGTAGAGTTGATAGTTTTACCTTCCCAGATGATTCTTTCGATGTCCGGCCAGACGAGACTCGGTAAACCGGTCGCTTCGAGAATGATCTTGGCGCCCATTCCATGTGTAATATCCAAAACCGCTTCGGCGGCATTGACGTTCGTTGGGTCGATCGCATGGGTAGCGCCCATCGCCAAAGCCATTTCACGCCGCGATTGCGAGGGCTCGGAAATGATGACATTCGTTGCGCCCGATCGCCTTAAAACTGCGCAGGCGGCGATTCCCACCGGCCCGCTTCCCATAATCACGACGTTGTCGCCCGCGCGGATTCCACCGCCCCTTTCGATGACCGCGTTATAGGCAACTGAGGTCGGTTCGACCAAACTGCCAAGTTCGTACATTTTTCGTTCGCCATAAATTGGCCGCAATTCCTCGATACTCCAGAGATAACGGGCATCGACTTTGATGTATTTGGCATAGGCGCCATCACACGAAAAACCGATCTCGTACAGGCGTTCGCATTGATTTGGATACCCATCGACACACGGCCGGCAATATGAACACCACATCATTTCTTCAGAGCAGACGGCTTCTCCGATTTCAAAAGGTTTGCCTGTCCGTTTATTGAATGCTTTCGGTCCGGCCTCCATGATTCTCCCGGAAAATTCATGCCCCAAAGTGCTCGGAAAAGCGGTCAGGCCGGGATAATATATATAACCATCCGGTGAAGTTTGAAGCATATGGACATCACTACCGCAGATGCCGCAGGCTTTCACTTCTATCAACGCCTCGGTCGGACCGTGCGCGGGAATTTCTTTTTCAACCATTTCTATATGAGGATAACGCCATACTTTACTGCCTAAATAAGTCAGTTTGCCTTCAATGTCCTTATAACCGAGTTTGAATTCCGGTTTCGGATCCCATTTGGCAAAGAGAGTCATTGTTTTCATTCTGATTCCTTTCAATTATCCTAATGTTCTATTGAATAGACAAATTGTGTGAAAAAAAACATTTTATCAATAATCAACGACCTGCACGACGCGATTGGTATGCAGAGAGTCCGTCGCAGCTACGGCGATCTGTAAACCGGTGACACCGTCGTCAATTGTAATCATCGGTTTGTTCCCGTTTTGCAAATTATCTAAATAGTTATTCAACTGCGCAACATAAGCGTCGTGGAATCTCTCCGGAAAGTAAGGAACGACATCATGTGTGACGCCTTCTGCGGTTAAAACTAAAAGCGGTGTATCGCGGAGATAGCCGACTTTCAGCGTGCCTTTGGTTCCTAAAACTTCCGCGCGAATGTCATATCCGTAAATTCCATTTCGGCTGATATCGACTTCTCCTAACGTACCGGATTCAAATCTCATGGCCATCACGACGTTATCGGTATCTCCGGTTGCGGTTACTTCAGGATATGCCAGAACGCCACCGATGGCATAGACAGTTTTAACGTTGCCCATATACCAGCGCGCGATGTCAAAATCATGAATGGCCATATCCAGAATTTGTCCGCCGCAAAGCCTTTATCAAACCGCCGCATGTAACCCTGCTGATAAAAAACACCATGCGCTTCTACGGCCGATTTCATCGCGCGGGCATCATCGATGCTCAGCGACATCGGTTTTTCACAAAAGATCGGTTTCCTTTCCGCCACGGCATCCAGCACAATCTCTTTATGGTTCATCGTTGTCGCTGTGATGATGACCGCATCTACGTTCGGATCGGAATTTAAATCATGATGGTTGTCGTACCATTTTGGAATGTCGTATTTTTCCGCAATCGTCGTCGCTCTCTCAGGAATCAGATCGGCAACCGCTACCAATTTTGCCTAGGGGACTAAGTGAACTAGAAATTCGGCGTACATGCTTCCGAGGCGGCCGGTGCCGATCAAACCAATATTGATCTGTTTTTTCATAAAGCGCTCATCAATTTAGCTTTCCTCAGTATGTGATTCACCTCAGGTACTTTTCCGCGAAATGACCGACGTTCTCTCAACAAAGTGAGATTTCAGCACAATTTGTTGAGTCGTTGTGGTTTCGCCTTTTATCCGTGAAATCAAAATCTTCAGACTTTCCTGTCCCATTTCGTAAATCGGTTGATGCATTGTAGTCAGCGAAACCGAGTTCGGTATAGTCGGATGAAGATCGTCGTAGCCGACTAAGGAAATATCGTTCGGAATTGAAATACCCAACTTTTGGGCGACCGTATAAATCAAATAGGCGATCCGGTCATGACCGGCGAAAATCGCACTGATTTTTTTCTCAGATGCGAGGAGTGTTCGTGCGACTTGCAGATAATACTTTTCATTGAATGGACCATCGTTCAAGGCAACGATGGTCGGATCATAGGGAATATTACTGTCCGCGAGCGCTTTTTGATAGCCTTCGAGACGCAGTCTTTCGGTGTTGAATAGCGTGCTGAGGGTGATTCCGATGCGCGTATGTCCCTTTTCGATCAGATATTTCGTCAGGCCATAGGCGCCTTCAAAATTATCCGTCGTGACATAATCAATATCCATATTCGGAATAAGGCGGTCAGCCAGAACAATCGGCACATCTCTTTTCCGAAACTTCTCGATGATTATCCTGTTTTTTTCATCGGGCGCTGCTGTCGGTACAAAAACCACGCACCCGACAGAATTTTCGAGCAGACGCTCGGCATGAAAATCGGCTTTAACGAATAGATCGTCTGTATTGCACAGAATCGTGCTGAATTTATTTTTCGCGGCTTCGTCTTCGACCCCGCGGGCAAGTTCCGGAGTGTAACCGGAGCGAATATCCGGCACGATGACTCCGACGATGTTTTTCGTCTGACCTGAATGGGAACGCAGGGTAACAAAGGTTCCCAGCCGACGCTTCCGCACCAGATAGCCCATGTTGGCAAGGTTGGCAAATGCCTGACGAATGGTTGCCCGTGCCAAACCGGTAATTTTGACGAGTTCTTCTTCGGTCGGCACCTTTTCTTCCGGTCGAAAAACGCCTTGCTCAATCTGCTCTCTCAGCCAGGTCTGAAGCTGGAAATACTGCGGAATCGGGCTATTGCGATCAACTATCATTCTTATCTCTCAATTTTCATTGTCTATACAATTGTACGATGCATTTTTTACGGAAGCAAGAATTTTTTTCTTTCATCTAAAATTTTACCATACGACGCGGTTTGCCTTCGATGGAGTTCATTCAAAAATTTTACCGGGATTTAGAATACGTTGCGGATCGAAAGCCGCTTTGATGCGCTTCATCATTTCGATGGATGTCGGATCCAGCGCCATTTTCAAATATTGCTTACGTTTATTTCCGATGCCATGTTCACCGCTGATAGTTCCTCCCAAGGCCAGTGTCATTCGATACAGTTCGAGACGAACCTGTTCCTGAATTTCCTGCCATTTGTCCATCGACATTTCCGGTTTTTTCGCCAGTGTCGAGTGAATATTGCCATCTCCGGCATGTCCGAAACAGGGAATCACCAGATCGTACTTTTTTGCCAAATCGGCAATCTGAGGCAAAAGAACCGGAATATTGGCAATTGGAACGACGAGATCTTCGGAACTCCTGGCTGGATAAAACGCTTGAATTCCTTCCGGAACATTCCTGCGAAGCGCCCACACGCGTTCTTGCGTCGTGTGATTATCGGCGACGTAAACTTCTATCGCACCCTTCTCAAGGCACATATTTCCGATGATTTCATATTCGCGCTCTAATTGATCTTCGTCATTTCCATCGATTTCTATTAGCAACATTGCTCCGATCTTTTCAGAATGGAAATGTTCGTTCAGATATCGACATGCCAATTCGACGGCAGTGGCATCCATGAATTCGATTGCCGTCGGAATGATCTTGCCGTAAGTAATGATCTGCGGAACAATCGCTATGGCGGCGACAATATCAGGGAACAGGACGAGCAGGTCAACTTTTTTCGCCGGGAGCGGTAAGAGTTTGATATAAATTTTGGTAAAAATGCCGAGCGTTCCTTCAGAACCGACCATGAGATGAATCAGGTCATAGCCCACGACGTCTTTCACGCGTTTCCCGCCTAAGTGCATGATTTCGCCTTCGGGTGTGACCACTTCAAGACCGATAATGTAGCGCCCGGTGACGCCGTATTTGACCGCTCGACCGCCGCCGGCATTTTCAGCGACATTACCGCCGATAAAGCAACTCTCGACGCTCATCGGATAACCGGCGAAAAACAAACCATCTGTCGCCAATTGATTGTTGATGTCGTTCGTGATTACGCCGGGTTCGACGACAATCACCATATTTTGCTTGTCAATTTCCAGGATTTTATCCATTCGTTCAAGCGACAGCAAAATGCCGCCATATATGGGCACGGCACCACCCGAAAGGCCGCTTCCGGCGCCGCGCGGAGTGACTGGAATTCTCTCCCGGTTTGCCAATTGCATGATGGCGGCGATTTCTTCAGCCGTACGCGGTTTGACGACGGCGTCCGGTAGGTGCGCCCATTTTTTCCCGACTACTTCATCGTGGGAATAAGGCTCCAGTTTTTCTTCATCGTTGTAAATCACGAATTTTTGTCCGACGATTGATCGCAATTGTTCGACGATTACAGACGAGAGTGGTTGGTAAGAAGCCGATTGTAAGTTTGTTTCTGAAGACATGTCATTCTTTCGTACTGAGTTCGATTTTTACAGGAATTTCCGGCAGGACACTATGTCCGTTGATACTTTCGAGCGCTTTAACTACAGCAACATTTGTAAACATAAACACTCATATATTGAAAAGTAAACAATTGTCTATACAAATATAGGGTTGGCAAATGAAGATGGCAATTTTTTTCTTATCGGTTCAGAGAAATATGGCGTTTTATTTCATTTTTCTGATTCATTTGAAATTTGACATTTCCATTCGATGCCGTAGATTTCATTGTTTTTTCAGGAAGAAATCAATCGAACAGGAATTTATTCATGACCGAGCAACAAATATATCAGATCGTCGCAGAAGAAACGCACTTGCGGGTAAATCAAATCGTTCAAACCATGGAAATGCTGGACGAGGGAAATACGGTGCCGTTTCTTGCACGGTACCGGAAAGAGCGTACCGGTTCGCTCGACGAAATCCAGATCCGGCTCATTCAGGAAAGGGTTGAATATCTTCGCGCATTGGAGAAACGCAAGGAAACCGTGCTGTCCAGTATCGAGGAACAGGGCAAGTTGACACCGGAATTGAAAGCGAAGATCGAAGCGACGACCAAACTTCAGGATCTGGAAGATTTATATCTGCCGTATAAGCCGAAGAAACGAACCCGCGCCTCGATCGCCCGTGAAAAAGGGCTTCAACCGTTGGCTGATTTGATTCTTCAACAACAGACATTGATCGGCGATCCACTGGAAATCGCCACGGCTTTTGTCAATCCGGAAAAGGGCGTGAACACACCGGAGGAAGCATTGCAAGGCGCGCAGGACATCGTCGCCGAGACGATTTCGGAAGACGCCGACATCCGCCGGATGGTCAGGGAATTCACTTTCAAAACCGGTATCATCGTTTCCGAAGCGAAGAACAAGGACGAGAAAAGCGTCTTCGAGATGTACTACGAGTACACCGAACCGGCGAGCAAAATCCCGCCACACCGGATTCTCGCGATCAATCGCGGCGAAAATGAAGGCGTCCTAAAAGTTGACATTTCGGTGGATGTCGATAATATTTTATCACGGATTGGAAAGAAAACGATCATCGATTCCCGGTCGATTTTTCATGGGTATTTATTGGATGCGATCCGGGACGGCTATCAGCGATTGACCGCGCCGTCGGTCGAACGTGAGATTCGCAACGGTTTGACGGAGACGGCGGAGGAACAGGCGATCCGGATATTTGCGCTTAACCTCAGGAATTTGCTTCTTCAACCGCCTGTTTCGGGCAAAATCATCATGGGAATCGATCCCGGCTTCCGGACCGGCTCGAAAGTCGCCGTCATCGATAAGACCGGCAAATATCTCGAAGGGACGACCATTTATCCGCATCCGCCGCAGAATGAAGCCGACAAATCGAAAGTTGTTCTAAAAAAATTGGTTGTGAAATATAACGTTAATGTGATTGCCATCGGAAATGGAACTGCGAGCCGAGAAACCGAGTCGTTGATCGCCGATTTGATCGGCGAGATGAAAACCGTCCGGAAATTGTTTTATGTCATCGTCAGTGAAGCGGGCGCATCGGTTTATTCTGCTTCGAAAATCGCGCAGGAGGAATTTCCCGATCTGGAGGCGAGTCTGCGCGGCAATATTTCGATCGCCCGGCGCCTGCTAGATCCGCTGGCTGAATTGGTGAAGATCGAGCCGAAAAGCATCGGCGTCGGTCAGTATCAGCATGATGTCAATCAAAAGCGGTTGACGGAATCGCTCCACGGTGTCGTTGAAGACTGCGTCAATCATGTTGGCGTCGATTTGAATACGGCGTCAGCATCTTTGCTGACCTATGTTTCCGGATTGACCAGCCGGACGGCGGTAAACATTGTTCATCATCGAGAAAAAAATGGCTCATTTAATAGTCGCCAACAATTGAAAGACGTGCCTGGCATTGGCGCCAGCACATTTGAACAAGCCGCCGGTTTTCTCCGGATTCCGGGCGGCGAAAATCCGTTGGACAACACATGGATTCACCCGGAATCTTACGCGGCGACGAACCATCTGTTGAAGAAATATAAAATCGATAATATTCAAATCGGCGGGCAGACGATTCAGCTGATGATTTCCAACAACCAAGTCCGGATGAGCGATCTGGCAATAGAAATTGGCGTCGGCGAACCGACATTGAAAGACATTCTTGTCGATTTGGAGAAGCCGGGACGCGACCCGCGTGAAGAATTGCCCAAACCGATATTGAAGAGCGATGTGCTGAAAATCGAAGACCTGAAGGAAGGAATGGTGCTGAAAGGAACCGTTCGCAATGTCGTCGATTTCGGCGCTTTTGTCGATATCGGCGTCAAGCAGGCGGGTTTGGTTCATATCAGCCAACTTTCGGATCGCTTCATCAAAGACGCGAGCCAGGTCGTTGCGGTCGGTGATGTCGTGGATGTGCGGGTCGTTTCGGTGGACACCGATCGGGGTCGGATTCAACTGAGCATGAAATCTGTGAAATAAATGAATCGGTGGAATTAAATTAAAATCAATCGCACAGTTGTTCATTTAATTCGTGAATAAGAGGCATTGCATATGAGTTCGTTTCTCTGTTTTGGGCATCAAGGAGCACCGGGCTATGCTCCGGAAAACACGCTGGCATCTTTTCAAAAAGCCATCGATCTTGGGGTTGACGGCATCGAGTTGGACGTTTTTATCGTGGACGGCGATCTCGTCGTTATTCACGATTACCGCTTGGAAAGGCTGACAAGCGGAACTGGGCTTGTCGAAGAAAAAACTTACGACGAAATCCGATCTTTGGAAATAAAAGGCGGCGGCAGGATTCCGTTGCTGACCGAAGTACTCGACCTCGTGAATCGTCGGACGAGTGTGAATATCGAGGTTAAAAGCGAATGCACGGCGCCATTGGTGGCAAACGTGATCAACGAGTATGTTCGCAAACATGGCTGGAGATACGAACAGTTTCAGGTTTCTTCCTTTAATCATTATGAACTAAAGACGATAAAAGCGTTGGTTCCGGAAATTAAAACCGGCGCGCTGATCTTCGGCGTACCGATCGGCTGGGCGAAGTTTGCGGCCGAACTGAACGTCTATTCGATCAATATCAGCATCGAATTTGTCAATGAAGAACTTATCGAAGATGCGCATCGCCGGGGGATTAAGGTGTTCGTTTTTACGGTCAATTTTCCGGACGATATTCAGCGGATGATCGACTTCGGTGTGGACGGCGTTTTTACCGATTATCCGGACAGAGTCATCGATGTTCGGTCAGGCGCAAAGGTGAATCAGGAAATCTGAAAAATGAGTGCTCTCGGAAATGTCTTATGGATTTTTCTCGGCGGCGGGATTTTTATTTTTCTGGGATATTTGTGGGGCGGTGTCGTGTTGTGTCTGACGATCGTCGGCATTCCGTTCGGGATTCAATGTATCAAGTTGTCGGTTCTCGGACTCATGCCGTTTGGCGAAACGATCCGCTTTAAACCGTCCGCGCCGGGTTGTCTCTCGACGATCATGAATTTGATCTGGCTTCTGTTCGGTGGCATCTGGCTGTCGCTATTTCATCTGATTTTTGCATTGTTGTGCGCGGTGACGATCATCGGAATTCCGTTCGCCAAACAACACGTCAAATTGCTGTCGTTGGCGCTGTCACCGTTCGGAAAGGAAATCTCCGGCATTTAATGAAGCGGACTTCAAAGGGAAATGAACATGAACAAACCATTGCATGTAAAATTTCTTCAAATATCTACCACGACCTCAAGTCAGGAAGACGCTGAACGCATTGCCCTGACGTTGATCGAAAAACGATTGGCGGCGTGCGTTCAGATCGTCGCGCCGGTTCAGAGCGTTTATCGCTGGAAGGGAAATATCGAAACCGCGCAGGAATGGTTATGTTTAATCAAAACCACTGACGACTTATTTCAACAGGTTTCGCAAACCATCCGGGCGATCCATCCGTACGAAACGCCGGAGATCGTCGCAACGCCGATCATTGACGGGAGTCCGGATTATCTTTGCTGGATTCAGGATTCTACCAACGCGAACACACCGGAATAATCCAGAACTACCAATCACCAACTTTCAATTTTTCTTACCTTTTGCTTATTATCGAAATCTTTTCCAATTTCTGTCCTGTTATTTAGAAGTTTGACGGGGTAATATTAGAATGGAGAATTTATGAGGCGGGTGTTTTTAATCCTCTTGACCGGTCTTTTGATCGGTTGCGGCGGCGGGAAAGAGTCGGTTTCGGGCAATCGACCGAACGAATCAGCGTCACGGTTCGTCGTGATAGAAGATGAATCGGCTTCCAGTCTGCCAGCGTATCAAAAACCCGGCGTTCATTTTCTTGCCTCTTATCGCGATAAAAAAGGGCCGCATCTGCTCATCGATTCTCTGAATATCGTCGTTCCGTTCAGAAAGGACGATATTCAGGAAATGACCGATTTTATCAAAGATGTTAGTAAATCTGAAAATCCGACCGATTCTCCGCGCGACGGAAGTTCGTCGGCGGCGAAAGTCCGGTATTTTGCGACGAATTTTACCGCGGATCAATTGACGACGCAGGCCGTCGAAGCGGAAGACATCGCCGGAAAATCATATTTCAAGGGAACATTCGACGCCGGTGGAAACCTTCAGTCGCTCGAATTCGTCCCCGGCAGAACGAGTCCGACCCCGGTCGGACGAAATCTAAAATATTCCTACGTTTTTCAATTTGACCTGCTGTTTAATAAATATTTTCATTTTACCGCGCCAGACGGCAAAAAGCCAATACCACGCGCCAAAATGGTGCGCAATGAATTAGGACGGGTATGTTACGTGGACTATTTAAACAACGCTAAAAAACCGATTGCGCGCGGAAAATTTACCTATGGCTCAAATGGTGTGATTTTGGAGCAGAGAATCGATTTTCCCGAAGGCGGAAAACTGACCGATCTGAATCCGTATTACTTCGATCTGCAATTCAGCTTGGTCAAACCGGGCTGGGTCGTCAAATGTCTGTATTCGTCGGACAATCGTTTGGAACGGCTGATCGTCATGGATGACAGCGGGAATCATTATTATCATTATCAGTTTGCCTTTCAGAAATCCGAAACGGACGTTTATGCTGCCCGCGGCACCGTTTACGATGAGGCAAACGAACTCTGTGGTTCCTTCGAAATGTATTTCAACCAATTTCGGCTTATTAAAAGGAAAGTCGTCTTCGGAAAAGACGAAAAATTGGTCGGAAGTCAGACATTTATTTTTGATGGGGAAAATCTGAAGATCGGCATCGATTCGTTCGACGCGGAAGGGAAAAATCTCGGACGGATGTATCAGGAACTTTGATCCCGGCCAGTGTTATGTTTAATCCAGTGAAAAGTAAAATCTGTTTTGTGAACATTGTTTGGACATATTCTATTCTTTTGGTTCTGTCATTTTTCTTACTGATGTCGCGATGCGGCGAGACCGGTTCTCCCGACGAGATCAACTCGATGGGATTATCCGGTCGGAGTTATCTGGAAATTTCCGGGAATGCGGTGCTGGATTCGATTTTGTCCGGAGATTTTTCCATTGAAATCTGGGTACGGGCAGACACGTCGCTTCCGGATTCTCAGCGGGCGATCCTGATGATCGGCAATGAACTTGGCGGGACCGAGATCGGATTTTTTCAGGGAGATTCGGATTCGAGTCGGATCGATTTTGTTATCGATGAGGATACGCTGGGCGGTTTTCATCCGGCATCGCTGGATTGGCGGAAGCAGACTTTTCATCAAATTTGCATAACCAGGCAAGAGACTCATGTTCGGTTCTATTTCGATGGCTGGGAAATCGCCTCTTTCGCGTTAGCCGAAATCGATATCGACATCGGCTTGAGCAACTTGTTGATTGGCGGCGCCTACCGGTCGGCAGGATGCAATGCCGGCGCACGGAATTTTTGGACCGGATTGGTGGATGAAGTTCGGTTGTGGGATCGATGTCTCGGTTCCGATGAAGTGCTATTTCATCAAAATCATCCTGACAAACTATTCGAGCATTTCTTGGGTAGTCAATCGGTACCGCCCGTCGGAATTTGGCGATTTAACGAATCGCGGGAAGATTATATCCCGGATGAAACCGGCAACGGGAATCCTGCCTGGATTCGCGGCTCGTCCGGTTCTATATTTTGGAGTGAATCCGGCGCCGATTGAGACATCCCGATTTTTGTCCATTCCTGACATAAAATATCTATCATGTGATTTACCGCAAATTTATTCAAAAACGTAAAGACTAATTTATCAATGGTTTTTTACCAGACTCTTTATCCCTATATCTCACTACCCTCCAGTCCAGAGTGATTCCCCGTCACGCTGGACTTTTTTTTCGATGGCGCTGATCGTATCCGGACCGACGCCGCAGCATCCGCCGACGATACGCACACCTTTTTGAAACCAACCGAAAGCCGTTTCAGCATAAAATTCCGGCGTAAAAGTCGGATTGGCCTTCCAGTCGGTGTGAGAATTGAAAATGCCGGCGTTTGCATACGCACAAACCGGCGTTATTCCGTATCGATTTAGATTTTCAATGGCATGTGTGATGATTCGATGGTGCGTACAGTTGATCGAAACACCGGCGGTGCCAAGATGTAGCAATTCTGACGCGGCCGAAATCAATGGATCGCCGTTCCAGATTTGTCCGTCGTTGTTTAAAATAAACGAGACGATAACTGGCAATTGAGTGGCGAGAGCGGCTTTCGTTGCGGCGAGGGCTTCTTCGTAAGTGTTCATCGTTTCGATGAGAATAAAATCGACGCCTGCCTCGCACAACCAACCGGTTTTTTCGCGGTGTTCGCGAAATGCCGTAACCTGATCTGGAGCCAGATCGGAACGATAGCAATCTTCGAGCGACGACACGGAACCGGCGATCCAGATTTTCCGGCCGGGATGTGCATTTTGGATCGATTGTTTTGCAAGATCGACCGCGCAAATTGTCGCCTGTTCGGCTTCGATAGAACTTTTACCGGCTTTTTGAAAAGTTTGCGCGTCGGTACGAAACGTGCAGGTCGTGAGAATATCGGCGCCCGCGACGAGATAATCTTCGTGTATTTTCAGAACCGCGTCCGGATGTTCCAAGACCGATTGCGCCGACCATAATGGGAGTTGAATCGGAAAACCGCGCCGCGCCAGTTCCGTTCCCATCGCGCCGTCGAGGATTAATGGTTTTTTATCATGGAGTCGTTCGGAGAAATTCATTTTTGGTTTGCAATTCGAAGAATTTTATAAATCGCAGGAAATCGAAACCGTCGATGTCTGGTGCGACTGATTGGCCTGGATGTGCCACATCCGGTGATGTTCGCGCGAAAAACTTTTCCCGATGATCGTTCCGACAACTGCGCCGGTCACGACATCGGAAAGGTAATGTTTATTGTCGTTGATGCGGCTGGAGGCGACGAATGCGGCCATGGCGTACGCCGGAATTCCGACTTTTTTACCGTAAATCTCGTCCAGACACGCGGCAAGTGTGAACGAACCGCTGGTATGTCCCGATGGAAATGAATGAAAATTAGCGCCGTTCGGTCGCTGGCGATGTAAAATTTCTTTCACAAGTCCGACGATAATGCCTTCGGTGATGATCGCTTCTCCGAGCAATTCGACATCGGAAAACGTCTTTTGAAACGGTTGTCTTGAAGTTACACCGGTCAAAGTGACCAACCCGACCGCGCCAATGTATCCCCAAGGATATCCGTAAAGGTCGCCGATTCGCGAAATCCCGGATGAGTATAATCCATATTTAACGGTATAATCGCGAACAGCATCGTCCAATAGAAACGCGACGGGAATCGCGACCGCGCCAGCAATGAGAAGATTTCGGTGAAACCGAACATCTGCGATTCCTTTGAATCCGTTCCAATAGTGGTTGGGATACCATCGGATATAATCGACTGGTTGGCGTAGCGGATCCGGCATTTCCGCCGGAAGCGCAGTTGACGCCGACAGGCAGAATAGGAGAGCGATTCCCGCGAATCCGATTCGTCTTTTCATTTTTCGATCACCTTTTCGTCACCGTCCGAATTCTTTTGCGGCGTCCAACATGGCGATGTAATTATCGAAGAGGACGTATTCCGGGATGCTGTTTCCAGAACCGACGCAGTACCCGCCATTATAAGCGGCGATTTCGATATTTTCCTTGACCTTTTGACGAACTTCTTCGCGCGTCCCGCGGCTGAGAAGATCGACGTCCACATGGCCGATCAGACAGAGTCGATCGCCGTAGCGTTGTTTGACTTCGGCGAGACTCATTGCTTTCGGTTCGATCGGATGCAGTGCATCGACGCCCGCATCGATAATGTCTTCCATTACGGAATAGAGCAGTCCGTCGGTGTGATAGATCAGCGGCTTGTTGGATCTTTTAGCCAGATCACCGATCTTTTTCAGCCAGGGAAAGAAATATTGCCGAAGGATCGTTGGGGACATCATCAGGCCGGAACTATAAGCAATATCGTCACTGTACCACAAGACATCGACGGCATCGCTTTCGGCGAAATAGGTGAACATGCTCAAAACGAGATTTCCGATTTTATCGAACAAAGCGGAAACCAATTCCGGATGGTCGTACAGGGCAAACGAAAACTGCTCGAATCCCATCATTTCCCAGACCATCGTGAAAATGTCGCCGTACTGACCGATGACGCCCATACCTTCGGGAAGCAATGCGCGAACCTTCTCGAATCTGGAATAATTGAAATCTTCATTTTTGGGGAAATGGTATTTTTCGAAACTTTCCCAGTCGGAAATGAATCCCTTTCCTTCGGTCGCCCAATTTCTGGTGACGGTTCCGTCTTCTTTGAGTTTGATGTTTTCGGCGTCCTGTAAAAATAGTTTGCTTGGGTTGAAATCGGCGGTCGGCTGGAGTTTGATATAGTCATAGCCAGCCTGATGCCAGAAATCGACGTCGTCTTTCAGCGAATGGATCGGTCTGCCGAGCAGACGTTCTTTCATGATCGGATGAACGCCGAGTTCACAGACAGGCACATAATCGGCTTTTCCGCGTTTGAGAGTTTTTTTAAACTGTTCGATGTTCGGATTCATGACGCCTCGCGAATTTCAACGATAAAAAACCTGCGGCAATTTAACGGTTTTCGTTTTCCTCCGCACTATTATTTTACATTTTCTCATTGTAAGTTACGCCGATTTGTAAACAGAGGAAGTTGATGACAATCTTAACAAAAATATCCGATGAACTGTTGAACGGAGACTCTGAAAAGCTTGTATCTCAGATCGAAGAAGCGCTGGATGAAGGTCTGTCGGCTAACGAGATTCTGAACGACGGCTTAATCAAAGGAATGTCCGTCGTTGGTGCTCTGTTCAAGAACGGCGAAGTCTTCATTCCGGAAGTCCTGATCGCGGCGCGTGCCATGGCAAAAGGGATCGAGCGACTGGAGCCGCTGATACTGAAAAGCGGCATTCCTCCCAAAGGAAAAGTGATGATCGGGACGGTTCAGGACGATTTGCACGACATCGGAAAAAATTTAGTTGCGATCATGTTCAAAGGCGCGGGATTCGAGGTCATCGATCTCGGCGTCAATGTGTCTGCGGAAAAATTTGTCTCGGAAGCCCGGAAACATCAGCCGGACGTAATTGGCCTTTCGGCCTTACTGACGACGACGATGATGAATATGGAAAAGATCGTTCAGTCGCTGAAAGAGAGCGGCATTCCGTCGATCATTATCGTCGGTGGAGCGCCCGTTTCTGAAGAATATGCAACGTCTATTCACGCCGACTTCTTCGCGAAAAATGCAGTAGAGGGAGTGGAAAAAGTTTTGACAGCAATGGCATCCTGAAAAAGCCGAAAGCCATGCAAACTTACTTATGAACCGAGCCGTATTTTTAGACCGGGATGGAACTCTGAACGCCGACAGCCGGGATTACATTAAAAATCTCGACGAGTTTCGGCTGTTTCCGTTTACAATCGAGGCTTTGAAAATTCTCTCCGACGCGGACTTTCGTCTGGTGATTGTCACGAATCAAGCCTGTATTGCCAAGGGGCTGACGACAGTCGAAAAAGTTCACGAAATCCATGATTTTATGATTAATAAATTCCGGAGAAACGGGATTATTCTCAATGGAATTTTCTATTGTCCGCATCATCCGGACGCCGGATGCGACTGTCGAAAGCCGAAGACCGCGAACGTGCTCAGAGCCGCGGAAATGAATGCCATTGATCTGGCACAATCCTGGTTCATCGGCGATTGGAAACGGGATGTGGAAACCGGCGTGAATGCCGGATGTCATACGATCCTCGTGAAAACCGGCGTACGCGAAACGGCGGACGCAGAAAACTGGAATCCTCCGCCCGAATATATCACGGAAAATTTATTGACTGCGGCTCGACTGATCGAACAAATGAAGAAGGAAAATTCGATATGAAAATTGTAGTATTAAAAGGCGGCGCTTCGTCGGAACGGGAAGTCTCGCTGAACAGCGGGACAAACATAGTCAATGCCCTGAAAGAAAATGGTCACGAAGTGCTTTGTCTGGATACGGTTCTTCCCATCGGACAGATTCAAAGTCCGATGAAACCGACGCCGAAAATGATCCGAAACGGCGATCGGAATCTGGCGAAACTGCTGAGCGCTCCCGAAGTTCAGTCGGCGAAATTCGTGTTCAACGCGCTTCACGGCGGGAGCGGCGAAAACGGCGCCATTCAGGCGATCCTGCAGACGATGGGTTTGAAATTCAATGGCTCCGGCGTCGAAGGATGCGCCATCACCATGAATAAAATCGTCTCGAAGGTTTTATTTGAAAAACTCGGCATTCCGACTCCGGAATGGCTAAGCTTTCGGAACGACGAAAGCCGCCAAAACGCTGACATGATCGAAACGATCCTGACAAAATTTCAGCCGCCACTCGTCGTAAAACCCGCGCATGAAGGCTCGACGGTCGGTCTGACGATCGTGCGCGACGTTCAATCGCTGGATTCCGCTCTGAAAGTCGCGCGGAAGTACAACGGTTCCATTCTCGTCGAAAAATTTATCGAAGGACGCGAACTGACGGTCGCCGTTTTAGGCGATAAAGCATTGCCGATCGTCGAAATCTGTCCGAAACACGGCATTTATGATTACGAATGCAAATATACGCACGGCATGAGTGAATACCGGACGCCGGCGGAAGTCGAACCGATGCTGGCGCGTCTTATTCAGGACTGGACGGTGGTCGCGTTCAAGGCGCTGAATTGTTCCGGTTATGGCAGGATGGATTTGCGGCTCAGCGTCGATCACAAGCCCTATTTTCTGGAAATGAATTCGCTTCCCGGCATGACTTCAATAAGTTTGGTGCCGAAAGCCGCCAAAGTCGCGGGCATTTCTTTCAACGATCTGCTGGAGAAAATTATCAAACTCGGACTCAGTAAATGAAAACCGATACCGACGAAAAAGTGATGATGAACTGCATGGAATTGCTCAACGATTCTCTTCATTGGTACGCCGTTTACACCAAACCTCGCCACGAAAAGAAAGTCGTGGAGTTGCTGACCGCCCGGGGAATCGAAAATTACCTTCCGTTGGTCAGCGGCATTCATGATTGGAGCGACCGGAAACAGGTGATCCAGGAACCGCTCATCCGCGGCTACGTTTTTGTCCGCATTTTGCTGAAACAGACGCTCTATGTTCTGGAAACATACGGCGTCGTCCACATCGTGATGTTCAAGAGACTATATGCGACCATTCCGGATTTTCAGATCGATGCTTTAAAGCGCGTTCTCGCCTGCGGCGTCGAGTTGTCTGCGAAAGATTATTTGCAGGTCGGAAAAATGGTCGAGGTCATCGCAGGGCCTTTAAAAGGTGTAGTTGGAAAAATTCAGCGAATCGAAAACGAGGAGAAATTCATCATCGCTCTGGACGCCGTTCAAACGGCATTCGAAGTTAAGATCAATATTAACATGCTGAAGCCCGTCACAGAAAAGAAAAGGAAAAAATTGTTTACTCTGCCATTGGGATTATAGTAATGACGACACGCTTTTACAACACACTTTCGCGAAAGAAAGAGGAATTTTATACCATCGAGCCGGGCGTCGTCCGGATGTACACATGCGGACCGACCGTTTATAACTTTGCGCATATCGGCAATTTCCGCGCCTATATTTTTGAAGATTTGCTTCGCCGTTATTTGAAGTTTAAAGGTTATCGCATCATTCAGGTCATGAATATTACGGACATCGACGACAAGATCATTCGCGACTCCCAGAAAACGGGAAAGTCGATCGCGGAATTCACAAAACCTTATATCGAGGCATTTTTTCAGGATTTGGATTCGCTGGGAATCGAGCGCGCGGAGCATTATCCGGCGGCGACGGCGCACATTCCCGAAATGGTCGAATTAGTGAAAAAACTATTAGTGACCGGAGTTGCCTACCGAACGGATGACGGTTCGATCTACTTTAAGGTTTCCGAGTTTCCGAATTACGGTCAGCTGGCGTGTCTGAATGTCACGGAGATGGTTCGCGGCAAACGTGTCGCTTCCGACGAGTATGAGAAGGAAGAAATCCGCGATTTTGCGCTCTGGAAAGGGTGGAAACCAGAAGACGGCGAGGTTTATTGGGAAACGGAATTGGGCAAAGGAAGACCCGGCTGGCATATCGAGTGTTCGGCGATGAGTTCCAAATATCTCGGCACGCATTTCGATGTGCACACGGGCGGCGTCGATAATATTTTTCCGCATCATGAAAATGAAATCGCTCAGAGCGAGGCCGCGTCGGGCGAAAAATTCGTCAATTTCTGGCTTCACTGCGAACATCTGCTCGTCGATGGCGAGAAGATGAGCAAGTCGCTCGGCAACTTCATTTTTCTCCGGCAACTGCTCGAAAAAGGGGTTGATCCTACGGCGATCCGGCTGACACTCCTCAACACGCATTACCGTCAGAAACTGAATTTCACCGAAGAAAAACTGGACATATCTGCAAAAATGATCACCCGCCTGAGAGATTTCAGAAAATCCTTGGGCGACGATCTGACTGACGGCGCGGCGCTACTTTCGGAAATCGTTTCAGAGGCGCGTCAGAATTTCGAATCGGCGCTGGACGACGATCTGAACATCTCCGAAGCACTGGCGGCAGTTTTTACGCTCATGCACGAGGTCAATAATTTCCATCGGGAAACCGCGCTGTCGCAGGCGGATGCAAAACAGATCGAACAGTTCCTGACCGCGATAGATACCGTTTTGAATATCTTTTCATCGAAATTGGAGAACCTGACCGACGAAGAACAGGCGCTGATGAATCAACGGACAGTCGCCCGGCAAAATCGCGATTGGAAGGAATCCGACCGGCTGAGAGCGCTTTTACTGGAAAAAGGAATCGTTGTGGAAGATACGCCGAAAGGCGCCGTCTGGAAGCGAAAACTTTCGACGTAAAAGATAGGCGGAAAGTCTTTTCTGCCGAACCGGTCAACAAAGAAAAATATTCACTTTTTCTGTGATTTTAGTAATCTGTACGAGCGGAAAAAAGGCTTAGTCTCTTTGTGCCTGAGTGATTAAATTGCCACCCGCTATGGAGAAAATATGTATCAAAATTTGTTAATCGTAGAGTCGCCATCCAAGGCGAAGACAATAAAAAAATTCCTCGGAAAAAATTATCAGGTGTTGGCCTCCGTGGGCCATATCCGTGATTTGCCGGAGAAGGAATTCGGTATCGATATTGCCGCCAATTTCAAGCCGAAATATGTCACCATTCAAGGCAAAACGAAAGTCATTCAGCAGTTGCGGGCCGCCGCCAAAGAAGCCGGTCGTATTCTGCTCGCTCCCGATCCGGATCGCGAGGGTGAGGCGATCGCCTGGCATATCGCGACTGTATTAAACGTGGACGATCATCAGATTCAGCGGGTGCTTTTCAACGAGATCACTCCCAGTGGCATTCATTACGGTCTTGCGCATCCGCGCAAAATCGATATGAGCCTCGTCAATGCTCAGCAGGCGCGCCGCATTTTAGACCGCATAGTCGGTTATCAGGTCAGTCCGTTTTTATGGAAAACGTTATATCGCGGACTCAGCGCCGGGCGCGTGCAATCGGTTACCGTTCGGATCATCTGCGAGCGTGAAGAAGACATCTTGAATTTTATTCCCATAGAGTATTGGGAAATTTCAGCGGATTTTGCAACGCGGGAAGACGAAAAGTTCACCGCGAATTGCGTGAAAATCGGCGGGAAAGCGATCAATGTTTCCGACGGAAAAACGGCGGCCGAGCATCTGGAGAAAATCCGGCAAGCGGCCTATTTAGTAAAATCCGTAACGGAAAAAAAGGTCGAGAAATCGCCGTCGCCGCCGTTCACGACGAGTACGCTTCAACAGGAAGCGACGCGCAAATTCCGGTTTGGATCATCGAAAACGATGAAAATTGCCCAACAACTTTATGAAGGCATTAAGATCGGCGGCGCACCTGTCGGACTAATCACTTACATGCGAACCGACTCGGTGCGAATCTCGAAAGATGCCGTCGGTGGTGTCCGCGATTACATTTCGACGCGCTACGGTGCCGAATATTTACCCGCCAACGCGCGTTTTTATAAAACCAAGAAAAAGAACGTTCAGGACGCGCACGAAGGCATCCGACCGACGCACTTCAATTTATCGCCCGATGCGGTTGCGGGCAATCTGACGCCCGACCAGAAAAAACTGTACACGATGATCTGGAACCGGTTTACCGCCTGTCAGATGGCGAATGCGGTTTACAACCAGAAAGTCATCGACGTTGAGGGCGACAAATATCTGTTCCGCGCGATCGGCAACGACCTGATTTTCGACGGCTATCTGCACGTCTGGCGTGAAGATAAGGAAGAAGAAGAGAAAAAGAATCCGCTTCCGGTGAAAATCAAAAACGACGATCCGGTTCGCATGACCGACGTCAAATCCGAGCAGAAATTTACCGAGCCGCTCAAACGGTTCACCGAAGGTACGCTGATCAGAGAATTGGATAATCTCGGCATCGGGCGACCGAGCACGTACGCGACGATCGTCTCGACCATTTTGCTGAGAAAATATGTCGAACAGAAAACGGGCGTTTTATTTCCGACCGATCTGGGCAAAACCGTCAACGAGATTCTTGTGACCGGAATGCCGGAGATTTTCAACGTCAAATTCACCTTCGAAATGGAAGAAAATCTCGACAAGGTCGAATCGAATTCCAAAGACTGGCTGGATGTGATGCGTGAATTCTATGCGCCGTTCAAGAAATCGCTGGAGCGGCTCGATCTCAACCGGAAAGACATCAAAAGCAATCTTCAGGAAGAGTCCGGCGAGAAGTGCGAACTCTGCGGATCGCCGATGGTCATCAAGTGGAGCCGGAACGGCAAATTTCTGGCCTGTTCCGCTTTCCCGAAATGTAAAAATGCCAAACCGCTGAATCGCGTCGAGCCGGAAGTTCCTTACGAAGAGAAAAAATGCCCGAAGTGTGGAAGTCCGATGACGGTGCGCGAAGGCAGATTCGGGAAATTCTGGGCTTGCACCGCCTATCCGAAATGCAAAACCACTTTGCCGTTTTCGCTGAACATTCCCTGCCCCGAACCGGATTGCGGCGGCGAGATCGTTCAGAAGCGCACGAAAAAGGGAAAAACATTTTACGGATGCAATCGTTACCCCGACTGCAAGTTTGCGACCTGGAACGAACCGATCAAAAAAAACTGTCCGGGTTGCGAACATCCACTTCTTGAGAAAAAAGAGACAAAGGACAAGAAGACGGTGATTTTCTGTCCCAAATGCAAAACAGAATACGATGAGGTTTGAAGCATAAAGGAACGATATGGCAAAAGTTGAAAAGAATGAATTGATGGAAAAACTATTCTCTCTCTGCAAACGGAGAGGAATCATTTTTCAATCGAGCGAGATTTACGGTGGAATCACCAGTTGCTGGGATTACGGTCCATTGGGGGTCGAACTCAAACGTCATGTCAAAGACCTCTGGTGGCAGGAAAATATCACCGGCAGAGAAGACGTCGTCGGGATGGACGCAAGCATTTTGATGCATCCGAAAGTCTGGGAAGCGTCGGGGCACGTGGAAAATTTTCACGATCCGCTCATCGACTGTAAAAAATGCAAGGCGCGTTTTCGGGAAGACAAGGCTCTGCATTATTTCAAATGCGAACAGTGCGATTTTCACTTCCGGGTGAACGGCGGATTGATCGAGGTAAAAGACGAATTCCGGACTTTTTTCAAAGACGATCTGTATGCGCAGGAGCCGGCTTTTTATCAGAAATCCGATTGTTCGAAATGCGAAACCGCCGGAAGCATTTCCTTGGAAAAGATCGCCTGCCCGACATGCGGCGCCTCCGAACTTTCTCCGGCGAGACAATTCAATCTGATGTTCAAGACACACTTCGGCCCGTCGGAAGACACCGCATCGGAAGTCTATCTCCGGCCGGAAACCGCGCAGGGAATTTTTGTCAATTTCGACAACGTCGTGAACACGACGCGCCTCAAACTGCCGTTCGGAATCGGTCAGATTGGAAAAGCATTCCGGAACGAGATCACGACGGGAAACTTCATCTTCCGATCGCGCGAATTCGAGCAGATGGAACTTGAATATTTCGTGAAGCCGGACGAGAGCCAAAAATGGTACGAATACTGGGTCGAACAGCGATTTCAGTGGTATCAAAAACTCGGCGTCAAACGCGAGAATCTGCGGCTCCGGGTACATGCCAAGGAAGAGTTGGCGCATTACGCGCGGGCTTGCACCGACATCGAATACAAATTTCCGTTCGGTTGGTCGGAATTGGAAGGCATCGCCGATCGGCAGACATTCGATCTGGATTCGCACATCAAAGCGAGCGGCAAGAAAATGTCTTATTTCGATGCCGAGACGAACACGCACATCGTTCCGGCGGTCGTCGAAAGTTCGGCGGGCGTCGATCGGTCGATCCTGACGGTTCTTTCCGACGCTTATTGGGAAGACGCGGAACACGACCGAACCGTCCTGAAACTCGATCCGAAGCTGGCGCCGATCAAAGTTGCCATTCTTCCGTTGGTGAACAAAGACGGAATGCCGGAAATCGCTTCGGCGATTTTTTCGGATGTGAAAAAACAGATGGCGGCTTTCTATGACCAGACCGGCTCCATCGGCAGACGCTATCGTCGTCAGGACGAGGCGGGCACGCCGTTTGGCGTTACGGTCGATTCGCAGACTTTGGAGGATGGAACGGTGACTCTGCGCGATCGCGATTCGCTGGAACAGATCCGAATTCCCAAGGACAACGTCGCCAAAATTTTAAGAGAAAAAATACACGAATAAATCGTTTCGCCGGGATAATGCGAGACGACAATCAATCAAGAGATACGCGGACAGCAAACAAGTCCGTAGCGTCCCAATTTTCAGGAAGAAAATCTTGTTTGTCAATCAAAGTTTTCTAACTTTTACCATTATTTGACTGGGACGTTGAGTTATTAATTAAGGGCACTGTCCGTCGGTAGGAACAGTGAAAAAGGAAGAAAGTAACCATGAAGAGAACGCGAGTGAAATCGATACATATTTTTGTAGCGCTCGGATTCCTGGCGACGCAGATTTTTGCGATCGACGAATCGAAAGTTCGGGAATTTACCTTGAACAACGGATTGAAAGTCATCACATATGAAATGCATTCGGCCCCGCTGATCTATTCGCACCTGACCTATAATGTCGGCTCGAAGTTCGAACCGTTCGGGCAGACGGGAATTTCACATATTGTCGAACACATGATGTTCAAAGGAACCAAACGCTTTCAGAAAGGCAGTATCGCTGAACTGATCTCGGCAAACGGCGGAATTTTTAACGCTTATACGGCCAATGACGTGACGGTCTATTACGAACTTCTCCCGAAGAACAAGATCGATCTGGCCTTTGACATCGAATCCGAACGGATGTTCAAATGCGATTTCAACGCCAACGAATTCAAATCCGAGATCAACGTCATCTCCGAAGAACGCCGGATGCGGACAGAAAACAGTCCCAGCGGTTTGCGCCGCGAGGAAGTGAACACGCTGATCTACAAACGGCATCCGTACCGGAATCCGGTTATTGGTTGGATGACCGACATTCAGAGCATCACACGCGATCAGGCCTACGCTTATTACCGGAAATATTACACGCCGAATAACGCGACGCTGGTTTTGGCAGGCGATTTCGATACAAAGGAAATCATGCAGAAAGTGGAAAAATATTACGGCAGAGTTCCGAAAGGACAGGAACTGGAGACGCCGAATTTTTCCGATGTTGCCAAGACCGGAAAAAAGACGCTGGAGTTCAGGCATCAGGATATTTTGAATCCCGAAGTCCAGATGTTCTTTTCTGCTCCGACGCGCTTTCAGGAAGACGGCGCCGCCCTGCATGTTTTGGGAAGCATTTTATCCGGTCGAAGCGCCACATCGCGCCTGCACAAACGATTGGTGCGGAACGATCGTATCAGCGAATCGGTTGCCGGTGGATTGGGATTTATGAAAGATCCCGCGACTTTCAATATCATCGCTTCGGTGTTGGAGCCGGCGACGGTTCAGCAGGTCGAGGCGGCGATCTGGGATGAAATCGACAGTGTCAAAAATTATCCGGTTTCCGATAACGATCTCGAAAAAATCAAAAACAAACTCAACTTCACTGAATTGACGGAAAACCAGTATGCTGATAAGATCGGCGGCAGTATCGGCACCTACGATAATTATATCGGCTGGAAATACATCAATAAATGGCCGAAAATGGTCAAATCCGTGACTAAAGACGACATCATGCGGGTTGCCAAAAAATACTTCGTTAAAGAGAATGTCGTGGTCTGCTATTCTTTTCCCGATTCGACGAAGAAAGGCTGGAAATTGGCCAAAGATGCCAGAGATGAAATGCCATCGGCTTTCGACGGCGAATCCGAAGAATCGAATATGCCGGCGGACACGATTCGGACAATGCCCGCAAAAGAACTCGGACTGTTCGGACGTCTGTTCGGGCGGGAAGAAAAGGACGTCAACGATCTCTATTTCCCGAAAGTCGATGAAGTCATTTCGCCCTATCCGATCAAACCGTTAGTCGATTCACTAAAATTAGCCAACGGCGTCGCCGTTTATCTGATCGAAAATCATGATTATCCGACGATTTGCCTCTTGGGCGTGATTCAAACCGGGAGACTCGAGGAAAGTGCGCAAAAACCCGGCATTCAGCAATTCACCGAAGGCATGTTGTTACGCGGCGCCGACGGAAGAAGTTACAACGACCTGCTGGAGGAGCGTTCGTTCATGCCGTATCAGCTGGATATCAGCCAAAGCTGGAATCAGATCGTTTTTCAGGGATATTCGCTGATGAAAGATTCGGACAAAATGTTGAACGCGCTGTATGCGAGCATCGCTAAACCCGATTTCCCGCAAGAAGAAATGGATAAGGTGCGTCCGCTTCTGATTTCCGGGGCTAAAAAGTTCAAACAAACGGAAACGATGAAGGCATTTTATGCCATGTTCGAAAAAGTGTTTGAAGGGCATCAATACGCGCTTCCGTACGCCGGAGACATCGAGGTTTATAAGACGCTAAAACGCGAGGATCTGGTTAATTTTTATGAAAAATATTACAGCCCGGACAAACTGAAATTGGTCGTGATCGGCGATTTCAACAAAATCTGGGTCAAGGAAAAATTGGAAGCGACGTTTGGATCGTGGGTTCGCAAGTCCACCGATCCAATGCTCTCTTTCACTAAGATCAAGCCGCTGAAAGAAAAAACGGTTTACATCTTTTCCAACCCGGATTACAAACAATGCCGGATCGACATCGGTTTTAATCCGATCGAAGGCGGCATCACGAGCGACAATCCGGATATGGAAGCGCTTTCGGTGCTGGAATATATTCTGTGCGGATCATCGCTGACATCGCGCATGGGCGTCGAACTACGTGATAAACAGGGCTTGGCGTACGGGATCAAGAGCAATCTTTGGATTCGCGAACACGGCGGCTATTGGAATATCCGGACGGAACTGGATCAGGCGAACGTGACCCGGATGATTCGTGGAATTTTCAAAGAGATCGAGAAGGTTCAAAAATATGGCGTGACCGACGACGAATTGTACAAAGCCAAATCCCGGAAAATCGCCTTGCTGTCGTATCAGACGCGGACAGCGGACGATCAGGGCGGCGTCATTTTCGATGCCGTGCGCAATTGTCGCCCGCTGGATTATTTTGACAAGAAACGCGACCGCATCCTGGCCATCACAAAAGAAGATGTCCAACGCGCCGCGCTGAAGTACTTGGATACGAATCATTACGTCATAGCCGTTTCGGGAAATCTGGATGAAAAGGCTTTAGACGAATTCAAATAGAGGTTTTTTACTGAAAGAACGACGCATGGAGAAGGGATGGAGCCAGATGAAAAGAATCGTTGTGGCGCTATGCTTGATAGCCGCGTTATTGCCGGCGGTTTGTCTGGCATCGGAAATTTTCGGAAAAGCACAGGATCAAATGGAACGGAGCGACATCGAAGGCGCGCTGGCCATCCTGCTCAAACGGAATGACGAGAAATTCTCCAAAACGGTCGTCAGCGGAAAAGACGGGACGTTTGTCTTTCGGGACGTCGATCCCGGCACTTATAATATTGAGGTCGTCAAATCGGGATATTTTAAAAATGTCGTCTTCGATCTGAAAGTCGATAAAGACCGATCGTTCAACGTTACCGTTCGCTTGCTCAAGCAGGAAGGAAAAGGCGGAAGCGAATATTGTTTCATGCTGGGCGGCATTGAAGTGCAGTCGATCCAGAAATCGCTCCTGCCGGAAGAATTGACAACAACGCGTAAGATAGACACTGGCGAGATCGATCACATGCAGGCGACGAGCCTCGGCGATGTTCTTTCGCTTGTTCCCGGCGTCGATAAATCGCAAAATCCCGGTCTGTCAAAGGCGACACAGGTCGGAATTCGATCGGTCACGACGGGTGGAGGCATTTTAGACCAAATCGATTCATACGGAACGGCGATCGTCGTGGACGGCAACCAACTTTCGACGACGTCAAACGCATCGTCGATCGGCGGCACATCCACGCTGTTCGGAGCCAGCGGAACGACCGGACTGGATTTGCGAACGATCCCTTCCGACAATATCAAATCGGTCGAGGTCATCACCGGCATTCCGTCCGTCGAATACGGCAATTTCGCCAGCGGTGTCATCAAGGTCGAAACGAAAAGCGGTAAAATCGCTCCCAAATTGAACGCGAAAATCAATCCGGACACGAAGTCGGCAAGCTTCACGCATGGCTTCGACATCGGCAAGTCGATTCTCGACTATCATCTGAATTACGCCTACAGCGAGCGCGATCTGCGGAAAGTCGGTGACGAATACCAGCGATTTTACGTCAGTGGAAATCTGACGCGGAAATTTCTTGATGATAAATTAGAGACCAAACTAAGTTCGAGTTTTACGAAAACGCTGGACGATGAAAAGCCGACCGACATCGATCAAATGCTGAAGTACAACCACGGTTATCTGGTAACCGGTAATTTTTCGTTCGAATATCAACGGAATCCGAACGACAGGATCAAGGGATACGTTGGCGTGAATCTGAACCGGAAAAAATCATACCGCAGTAAATGGGTCGCCGAGTCGTTCGTCTGGCAAAAAGACACGACGATGATCGATACAATGATCGTCGCGCCGGGCGACACGTCGTTCACACCGATCGACACGTCCATCACGAAAATCGATCCCGGCTATACCGGCAAATTGAAGGAAATTGGCAAAGAATGGCAGTTGAGTGTGCGTCTGCAGAGACGACAAAATTTGAATTTCCTGCGAAGCGAACATGAAATATTGTCCGGAATCGAGGCCAACTTCGAAAAGAACACGGGACCCGGCCTGATCATCGACTCGGTCAAAAGTTATTACGGTCAATATTCCACGAAACGGTCCTATTCGTTTGACGATTTTCCGGATTTGCCGTCGCTGGCGATCTATGTTGAAGATGAAATCACGGGAAAACTTTTAGGACGAAAGTATATCGCGATGCTGGGAATCCGGTACGACGCCTTTTCACCAACCGGTTTCAATTTTTCGCGGATATTGAAAGATAAAGCGTTTCTAAAGACGGAACATGGCGATTTTCTCAGCCCGCGCATCAATCTGCAATATGTTCTGTCGGACGATATCAAGATCCGCATGGGCGTTGGTAGAAGCGCGAAGGCCGTTTCGCTTGGTTACATCTACATGCCGGCGTCTTATTATAAATACAGATTGGACGATCAGATCATCGAAGAAGAACAAATCCAATACAATCCTGATTTGCAAGCCTATTCGATCGATAAATATGAAGCGTCAGTCGATTGGAAATTCGGCGAAACGCTAGGCTTTTCGCTGACCGGATATTACCAATCTTCCGACGATATGCCGACGACAATGATCTATCCTTGGGGATATGACCAGAATCCGGATACGATCACCTCCGCCGAGTGGAAAAAGTACGAAAACTGTGGTTGGAGCCGTTCCAATGGTTTGGAATTTACGCTCAGGACTAAACGGTTCGCCAATTTCCAGTATCGGATGGGCGTTACCTACCGATTTAACAAGGGCGGGCGTTCCGGATTATGGTACCACGCAACAGCGGATACGAGTTGGGAAGATATTTGGTATAAATACTATTCGGATTGGAGTGAAAAGGTCATCCTCGATTATCAGATAAATTATATCAGCAACCGGTTGGGCGTGTGGATTACGTTGGATGTTCAGAACATACCGCTTGAACATCATAAGAATGTATACCACAGCAACTCGATAGAAAAGACAATCGACGGGAAGACTTATTTGTTCTATCAGGAAATGACGTATTATTATGAGCGATATTTGGACGATTCCGGCGGCCGGTGGTTGATGAATTTTCGGATTACCAAGTCGCTGAGTCAGACGACCGAAATATCGCTTTTTGTCAATAATATATTCGATGACCGTGCGCCATGGAAAGCATGGAGTGGTAACATCAGTGAACTCAATCCCACGATTTTTTATGGATTGGAGGTGAGTGCGCAATGGTAAAGAAACTTGCAGTCTATATTGGCATTATGTTCGCATTTTCCGCTTGCTTTCGCGACGCGCCGATGATGTATGACGGAACGATGAATATCACTCTGCACATGGTATTTCAGGACAGCACGCTCGGTTATAATCTGGCTCTCTGTGACGTCAAAGTGGCGATCAAGACGGGCAGTTACGATCTTTCATCGTTCACGGGAACGACTGATTCGACCGGAAAGGTCGTCTTTGAAAATATCCCCTGGGCGGTTTATGATGTCGATTTCAAAGAGAAAGTCAAACTGCCATACCTCGACAGTGCCGGTGTGGCCATTCCGGATTCATTTGTATTTTTAACTTTGGTGGACACCTCTGTCATCTATTCTCCCGATAGTCTTGGTAACGTGTCCGATACAGTATTTACTATTTCCGCTATGCCGTCAACGGGGTTGAAGATCAACGAAATTTATTATACCGGGCCGGTGAATCGTTCGAACTGGTTTTATGACCAATATGTCGAACTCTATAACTCGTCTGAAGAAGTGAAATATCTGGACGGCATGATAATTTGTCGTGTCTATCACATGCTGGATCGCGTTACGTACGCCTTTCAATTTCCCGGGGTTCCGCTAACTGGGAGAGAATATCCCGTCCAGCCGGGCGAATTTGTCGTCGTCGCGACGGACGCCTACGATCATCGTCAGACGATTCCTAAGAGCATTGATCTGTCAAACGCGGATTGGGAATTTGTCAACGCCGCTGATGCCGGTGATTATGACAACCTTCTCGTCCCGAATCTGAAAAATATTGTCACCGGTAAGAATGTCGATTTTTATATCAATTTAGTGTCTAATGTCATCGTATTAGCAGACGGAAGTGATGCGAACGTGATGGATCAACTCGATATTAACACTGTCGTTGACTGTGTTGAATATAGTTCCAGTTCCGATCATATCAAGGATATCGATAAAGTATTAGACCGTGGCTGGGCGGGCATCGGCAATCAGCGATATTCCGGTCAATCTGTGGAGCGCATCCTGCCGGGATTCGATACCAACAACTCATTCAACGATTTCGTGATTATCAAACCGCCGACGCCCGGCTGGCAACATTGAGAAGGGAGAATAAAATGAAAAAGACGATTATCTCCCTGATATTGATAAGCGCCCTCGGAACGATGGTTTTTGCATTTGACAATCCGTTGCTTCCGACTGTCCAATCAACGAATCTTTTCGGCCGATATTCAACAAGTCTGTATGATTTTTCGACAAATCCGGCCTTTTTCAAAAACGCCTATACCGAGGATTTTGTCTATTACCGTGCTTCCGCAGACGGATATCTTAACCAATTCCGCCGCGCCTACGATCCGAAACGCCAGCAGGATTATGAAATCAGTTTTATAAGCGTCAAGCAGATCAGCGAGAAAGTTTCGCTGGCTTCGTCCATTCAATACAACCGAACATACATTTGGGACATTTCGCGATCTTTGGAGAAGAATTTTTACTCCGAATACTTTTCTTACATCGATACGACGACCGGAGCGACGGTCTTTAGCGGACCTCAAATTCGCTTTCTCTATAATTATACTCCGACGAAAAGGATATCGCTCGGCCTCGACATCCACTACGGCGTCGAACAGGGGTTGAAAGACGTTTACACGCAGTGCGAGACGATCGCGCGGAATTCGGAAGTTCGCGGTGGAATCGGTTATATCTCGCGCGACCAGAAAACAAGCGTCGGTATTTCCGGCGGTTATCAAAACGCGCAACGGAAATACGAAGCTGTCAAAGAAGCACAGGACGCATTCGTCAGAACCTACTTCGGATATTTTATAACCAAGAGTGAGGATCCACGCTCGACGAACCGAAAGAACGACAATCAGGAAGGCTATGAGATCGACGCCCAGATCGAGCGTCGGGACGTTTTTGTGCGCGGCTTGAATCTACAGGCTCTTGCCGGTTGGGGCGAAAAATCAGAATTTGTCAGTGTCGGAAGTGTATTAAAGCCCAAGGCGCTCGGATACTGTTTGCGGAGCGGCAGGCGGCTAACCGGTCGGCTTGTTTATCTGCCGCCTAATCAAAAAGTCGGAGCGCATCTTTTTGTAGAAAATGTACATTTCGTCGATTGGGGAGAAGCAGAAGAATTCCATGTCCGGTTTATGGACAACGAACAAATTTCCAATCAAGTTGAAATAGCGGGCGAGATTCGTCCGGTCAAATGGTTTTCTTCTCAGATCGGCGGCGCCCTCGAGCGGATTTCTGACGATTATCGGGAATACAACAGCGGCTTTCGTTATCGGAAAAATCGCCAAAACATCTCGGGCTTTGTAGAATTACAGGCACGGTTCAATCCTGTTTTATGTGGTCGTATCCGTGCGACATTGAGCGACGAAGAACCGTATTTTTACTGGAATACGGATGAGTTTCAGACGATGCGGATCGTCGGAAGCGTCGAGAGGTTGTTCACGTTCGGGATAATCGGATTCGACGTCAACTTCGAAAAGCTACAGCCGGATGACGTGACTGATGTCAATTACTTATTCGGAATCGCCGTCAATTATAGAAAATAGAAACGGGGAGTATATAAAAAACTTGATGGGCTGGGAAAAATTGTTTATAATCTGAGGACGGGTCATTGATAGTGTCTGTAAAACAAATTGACAGGATAGAAAGTATTCTCAACAACAACTTTCGAGGAGGTTACATGAAGAAAATGTTAATGTGTGTGTTGACGATTGCTCTTCTGGCGACTTTTACTTTTCCAGCCGCCGGATGGAATACCGTCAAGGTTGCTTCGACAGACATGTCCGTCGATAAGGCATCTTTTATTGATGCCAACACCGGCTGGATCGTCTATAGTACGACTTATCCGACCAAACAAATCGGATTGGTACAAAAAACGACCGACGGCGGACTCAACTGGACAACAGTTCGTCCGGCTGAAGCGGCAAGTGTTGATATTTCTTGGAACGACATGGAATTCATTGACGCCAATGTCGGTTATGCCTGCGGTAAACGCGGTGTAATTTACAAGAC
>JBAZPZ010000013.1:0-33596 GCA_041645495.1 Fidelibacterota bacterium
CGATCGACGAACGACACAATTATTCGCGCTCCTTCATTCTCGGAACGCTGAGCATTCTTCTCGGCGGAAGAGCCGCGGAAAAGGTCATTTTTAACGAACTGACGACCGGCTCCGGAAACGACATCGAACGGGCAACCGAACTGGCGCGGCGGATGGTTTGCGAATGGGGAATGAGCGAGCGGCTGGGGCCGTTGACGTTCGGAAAGAAAAACGAGGAGATTTTCCTCGGCAGAGACATTGCCACGCATCGCGATTTCAGCGAAGAGACCGCCAAAATGATCGACTCAGAAGTCCGGCTGATCGTCGAAGAAGCGGAAGAGCGCGCCAAAACGATTCTGTCGGAAAATTTGGATAACCTCAAGATTTTGGCAGAAGCGCTCCTCGAACGTGAAGTCATCGACGGCTCGGAGATCGAAAAACTGATGAAAGGCGAAATGCTTCCTCCGCCCATCAAAAACAACGGACTCGTTCCTCTGACATCAGAACCAGATCAAAAAACTGTTCCTAAAAAGCGCGGCAGGAAGCCGAAAAAACTTGTTCCGGAGGCGCAATCTGGCGATACGAATCCTTCAAATTAAAGATTCCGATCATCTCCGACACGAAATGGAATCCCTTCCAGTCGATTCGGAAGGGATTCGCATTATGGTTTCCAAGGGCGAATTCCACATTTTTAAAATCCCGAATCTTTCCGCACCTGCCGCAAATATTTTAAAACAACAGATGCTTTCCATCGGCGGAGAATGCGCCGTTTCCAAACACGCGTCAACCTGCTCCGTCGATCAGGCGCCGGTTATTCTGATGGGAACGAAAAAACATTTCGCGCGCCTCATCGAGAGTTTGAAATATCAACCTTTTGGATTGAAGACGGTTTCCAAAGAACTGACGAAACAATTTGAATCGATTGACTCTTCTCGTCTATTCCGAATCGGAAAAACCGAATTCGATTTCACGAAAAGAACCGGAATCATGGGAATTCTGAATGTAACACCGGATTCGTTCTCTGACGGAGGAAAATTTTTACAGCCGGATGCCGCCGCGGACGCCGCGCTGAAAATGATCGACGACGGCGCAGATATTATCGACATCGGCGGCGAGTCCACACGGCCCGGCGCGGCGAAAGTCGATTTACAAACCGAGTCGGAGCGCGTTCTACCGGTGATCGACCGCATTCGAGCCCGAACGACGGTTCCGATCTCGATCGACACGTACAAATCCAAAGTCGCAGAACAAGCGCTCGATCACGGAGCCGAAATGGTCAATGACATCAGCGGATTGACGTTCGATCCTGAAATGGCGGCAGTCGTCGCCAAACACGACGCCTCCGTCGCCTTGATGCACATTCAGGGCAAACCGGAAAACATGCAGGAAAATCCGCGCTACGAAAACATCATCGATGAAATACTCGAATCGCTCGGCAAATCCATCGCCGTTGCGCATGGTGCGGGAATTCCGAATGACCGGATTCTTGTCGATCCCGGATTCGGTTTTGGCAAGACGTACGAAGACAATTTGTTTCTCCTGCGGTATTTGAGCGAATTCAAATCTCTCGGTTATCCGCTTTTGATCGGCGTTTCGCGAAAAGCGTTTACCGGAAAAGCGCTCGATTTACCGGTCATCGAACGGACGGAAACGTCGCTGGCCGCGCTCTGCGCCGGAATTTTACATGGTGCAAATATCGTCCGCGTTCATGACGTTAAGGCGTCCTATCGTGCGGTACGTTTCTTAGACGCACTTTTGGAGAAGAAATAATCATGACGTTATTCACGATCAAATTCATTTCCGTTACACTTTGGGACGTTCTGGATATTCTGATCGTCTTCTGGATTTTCCTGAAATTGTACCAGTTTTTCCGAGGTTCCCGCGCCGAGCAAATGTTGATCGGCTTAGTCGTCATTATATTCACGACATTTCTGGCGCGAGTTCTGAATCTTCAGACGCTGTCGTCGATTTTGGGACACATGCAGACGGTTTGGGCGATCGCGTTCGTCATTATTTTCCAGCCTGAATTACGAAGAATGTTGATCTTTATCGGGCAGAGCCGGTTTTTAAGACGCTTTTTCAACGAATCCAAGTCCAAAACCATTGAAGCCGTCATCGAATCGAGCCATGAATTGATCCGTCGACACTGGGGCGGTTTGTTCGTGCTGGCGCGTGAAGTCCGGCTCAAACCTTTCAAAGATCGCGGCACTGCGCTCAATGCCGAAGTCTCCGCAAGTCTGTTGGTTTCGTTGTTCAATCCCGGATCACCCCTGCATGATGGCGCCGTGATCATTCAGAACGACATTATCGAAGCCGCCGGATGCATTCTTCCGCTTTCGGATAATCCGGATTTAGACCCGCAACTCGGAACACGCCATCGGGCGGCACTGGGAATTACGGAAGAGTCGGACGCTGTCGTCATCGTCGTTTCAGAAGAGACGCAAAAAATCGCCATCGCGTATCAAGGCATGTTTTATCGAAGCGTCGATGAAGACACGCTGAGAGGATTGTTGAATAAGTTATTCTTTACGAACAATGAAAAATAGGCGACACTGGGCAGGTCGAAAAATTTACAATTTCAATTTTCAACTAAAACGCTTACTTCTGTCCGGAATTTTGTTCGGAGCAACCTCTTCCCTTTTTGGAACCGGTTCAATTTCAATTGATGAAGAGTGGTCGTCCGAAACCGAATGGAAATGGTCGGCGACCGTTCCCGCACCGCAGGTACAATCGATCACGGAAAGCGGTAACACTTTTTCTCGAATTCAGGTGATTGGATTGGAAAATGAGTCCCGACTCGAATGTCCTTCGATTCCGGTCTTTGAAAAAATCCTCAACGCGACACCCAACGAAATTCGGTTTTCACTTCAGTCGGAAAGACCGCGGATTGTTAATCTGTCCGATCCGATAGAAATATTCCGTGACATCATGCTTTCCGGCGAGACAAATTCATCACGAACGAACGAAACCAAATTGCATGAATGGAAAGGCGTTTTTCCGGTAAATCTCGTCAGTGTCTCGTTTCTTGGGTACCAAAACGGTATGCCTTTATCGCGGTTGCGAATATATCCATATCAAGTTCAGAGCGACGGCAAGAGTGTCAAATATTTTGAACGATTGGTCGTGTCAGTTCGAATCCTGGATTCGAATGAATACACAACAGTTCGATCTTCTAAATCCGATCCGCTGATGAAATCGCTGGGAATCGATTCTCCAACTATCCGTAAAAAGGCCGGAGAGCCGCTCGCCAAAATCACCTCAAACCCGCTGAAAGATCGACCGCTGATGAGAATCGTCATCGATACAGATGGAATTTATCGGATATCCAAAGAATGCCTCACGGTCAGCGGCGCTTCGATTAAAGGAATCGATCCGCGGACGTTTCAACTATTTCAAGGCGGCGTCGAAGTCCCGATTTACATTTCCGGAGAATCAGACGGCGTTTTCAATGCGACGGACTATATCGAATTTTTCGGAAAACGCAACCGGAACAGCGTCGCCGATTATGAGTTCGATCCGTTTACCGACAAAAATGTCTATTTTCTCACATGGGGAAAAACCAACGGTTTGCGTTATGCGGAGGAATCCGCCAAACCGACCGTCAAATCCGGTCAGGCAATCGTGCCGACCGACTATTTATATCAGAAACATGTCGAGACAGATACCTATTTTGACCATCTCGGCCAGGTGGACGTCAACCAGCCATCCTGCCTGCGCGACCACTGGTTTTTCGATAGCGGAATAAACGGCGGAACCACGAAAGATTATACTTTTACGCTGAGTTACCCGAATACAAACACGACGAAAAATTTCGACATTGAAGTTGGATTGCACGGACTGACGTATCAGCAAGCGACACATACCGTACAAATTTATCTAAATAATGTTCAAGCCGCTTCCGGATCATGGATGGATCAACAGCCGTATGTCGTTCAAAACGATCCCGCTCAGGTTCTTCAAAATCGGTTCCTCAAAAACGGCAACAACGTTCTTCAAATCGCCGTCGAAGGGAAAGATCCGACCAACAAATTCGATAAAATTTTACTCAATTGGTTCAACGTTTATTATCACCGTCTTTACAAAGCCGATAATGACAATCTGGATTTTTACCGGCCCAGCGGTTTTCCAAACGGATTATATCAGTTCTCGCTTCACAATTTCAGCCATCCGGACATCTCGGTTTACAAAGTCGGGCAAAGCAAGTTGATGAATTTCGAGGTTGATTACGACCAGGGAACCGACTCTTATACCGCTTATCTGGAGGACAATGTCTATTCCAATTCAACGCTTTACTGGGCCGCTGGAAGAAATGGAATGAAAAGACCGGTTTTAGTTCAACCGGACACTATTTTCGGATTGAGTTCAAATCGGAACGGCGCAAATTTAATCATCATCGTCGCGCACCGCTGGAAATACAGTCTGGAAAAATTGACCGACTTTTATCAACAGATCGGCATACAGGCCAAAGTCGTCAGCATTCAGGACATTTATAATGAATGGAATAACGGAACCACTTCTCCATATGCACTGAAATATTTTCTAACAGACGCTTATCGGAACTGGAATCCAACTCCGGAATATGTGTTATTAATCGGCGATACGGACGAGAAAAATTCGGATCTGCTTCCCTGCTATTTTTACCAGACTTACAAATACGGCGCCAGCGCGTCGGATTATTGGTTTTCGCTGATCGATGGAGATGACGAAATCCCGGACATTGCCGTTGGCAGATGGCCTTGTTCGACGGAAGACGAACTAAAAACGCTCATTCAAAAACGGATAGACTATGAAATCGACAGCAAAGTCGATTCGTGGAAAAACGATATTCTCTTGATTGCAGGTCTGGGACTCGTTTTTGAAAACCAATCGGAAAATATGATCAAAAGGCAAATCCGGAAAGAATTCGGAGTCGAACGTATTTATATCGACCCCGCCAGCGAAGGCACGGCGTTTTTCGGTGGATCATCTCGCCTGATCAATCTTTTCAACAAAGGCGTCGCACTGACAAATTTTATGGGACATGGCGGCGGCGCAGTCTGGGCTGACAGATCGCTCTTCAATGCCACGCACATCGATTCGCTGGATAATTTGAAAAATCTGCCTTTTTTAACCAGCATGACATGCTTCACCGGCGATTTTACAACGACAACCGGTTTAGGCGAGAAAATGGTACTTGCCAAAAATGGCGGCGCTATCGGGCTTTGGGGTTCATCCAGCGTCGGCTGGATTAAAAACGATTATTTGCTTGACAAGCCATTTTACGACGCCATTTTTTCACCGGGGCTATCGGTTGGCAAGGCAATCCTCAGCGCCAAAACACGCTACGTCGCAGAAATGGATTACTTCGATTACCTCAAATCGTCGCTGGTCTATGCGTATAATTTGATCGGCGATCCGACGGTGCAAATACCGTTTCCCCAGGAAACCGTGGAACTGATGATCGATAAAGAAAATCCAAAACCCGGTGACAAGATTGTCATTTCCGGAACGCTTCCTTTTACCTCGGGTGAGATTTATTTTCAATTGTACGATTCCAGCAAGTACAAAATCCTGTCCGAACCGCTCACAACGTCGTTTTCCAACGGCTCGATTTCTTATTCCATACAACTTCCGGAGACGATTTCACCGGGCAATGCGTTTCTGAGTTATTATGTCCGGAACGCGCAAAAAGATTCGGACGGGCACGGCGCGACTTCGTTCAGTATCAGCGGGCTCGCGTTTTACGGAATGGAAGTTCAACCGAAATTGCCGCGTTCAAACGAAGACATCCGGATTCAAATCGGTGTCGATATTCCCAACATTCAGTCTTTAACGTGTGAGATCGACACCACAAACGCCTCGGAATATCTTGATGAAAATGGGATCGAGCATGTTTTGAGTTTCCAGAACTCCGATGAGATTCTTTCCGTTTCGATGATGCCTGTCGCTTCTTCATCGACTCAATGGCAGACAACGGCGCCGATTCGAATCGGCAAACCGGATAAACTGATCGCCTGTCGTTTCATCTCGAACGACGCAACCGGTCAGCGCGTCACAAGCCCTGTTTTTACGTTTCAAATCCGAAGAGAACCCGACATTTTTCCGGCAAACATTGACCAAAGCGCCGGTCGATTTCCTGAACTCCTGGTTTCGATTCAAAATAATGGTGACGATACGCTGAAGACAACCATTCGCACCAATCGGATTCTTCCGACAGGAACTGAATTCTCGTTGGATGATATGACGACGACATTATTGCCAAACCGCATCAATCAGGTGCATTTTCCCTGCTACCTTGGAAATCGTGTCTCGATATTTAAAATCTCCGTCGATCCGGCAAATGAAATCCGCGAATCGAACGAATCGAACAACACGCTCGTCGATTCGTTTTTAGTTAAAAATTTCGCCATTCTACCCGGACTTGGAACCAGTTTGGAAGGCATCCGAACCGACACAATTTCCGTAAACGACATATTTACTCTATCAGTCGCATCGACGGCCGTTCAGGATACGCAATCGCTTTGGATGGACACTGACACCACGTTGAGTGTCATTAATCAACCTGACTTCGATCTGGTCTCCGCTTCCAGTGAACACTCTCGATTCGGATTGAACGTCCGTCTCATCAATTCGGATTCGACTATTCGAGCATTCATTGGAATTACACCAAATCGGTCGATCGATCTTCAGGATCAAACGCTTTCACTCGGACGATGGGATCCGCATCTGAAAATTTGGATCAAGGAAGAATCCACAGTCCGGAATGGAACAATTTATTCAACATCGCTGATTCCCGGAAAATTCAGCCTCATTCGATGCTCCGATTCGCGTCCGCCACATGTCGAATTGAACATCGAAGGTCAGCGATTCTTCCAAAACTCGTATGTCTCAAAAAAACCGAATATTTCCATAATCGGAGAAGACGACAACGGTATTCAGTTTATTCGGGACGGACTTTTCGTGAAACTCGATGGAAATACGGTTCCGTACGACGATCTGAGCGTACCGGATTCGCTGATCAACGGCAACTACGTTTCGGCACAGTTTCGTCCCACACTGACGATGGGCGAACATACGCTCGAGGTCACGCTGTACGACGCCGCGAAAAATGTCGCGACGGAAACCGTCTCCTTCATTGTCAGCGACGAACTCAAAATATTCGATTACGGCAACTATCCGAATCCCTTCAAAGACCGAACGACTTTCATTTACGAATTGACTCAGCCGGTGAAAACGTTGAAAATCAACATCTACTCGCCATCCGGAAGGCTGATAAAAGTGCTGGAAGAAGCCACCGTTTTCAGTTCCGGTTCCGAAATGAGCGAAGGCGGTTATCATGAAGTGACCTGGGATGGTCTGGACAGCGACGGAAATTTCGTCGCGAACGGCGTTTATTTTTATCAAATCGTCGCAAAGACAAGTAAAAAGACGGTTAAATCAACCGGGAAAATTGCCAAGACAAGATGAAACGATTGCGCCTGACATTGTTCGTATTTTTCATCATGTACTCCAGTCTGATCGGCGGCGAGTACGCGGACGCATTTCTGGAATTCGGCGTGAGTCCCAGAATCTCCGCTTTGGCCAATGCGACCGGTGCATTCGATTACAACCTGACATCATTCTCGATCAACCCAGCCGGTATCGCTTACATCCGGAAGACGCAATTCGGCGCCATGTACACTTCCCCATTCGGTCTGGCAAATTATCATTACTTCGGAGCCGCAATGCCAGTCTCGAAATCGTCGGCTCTTGTATTCAGCTGGATTCGTTACGGAGTTGACGACATTTCACTCAGACCCGATATTCTTCGTCTGGTCACCGATCAGGAAACGAGACGCGATTCGATCTTATTACTTTCTCAATCGCCATTTAAAACTTTTCAGGATTGTGAAGACGCTTTCTTTATCAGCTATGGAAAATTCCGGTCGAAAGAAATCGATCTCGGTTGGCGTTACTACAAATTCTGGGCTGAATTTCCGATGGGAATCAACATCAAGATCATCCATAAAAAATTGTACAACGTCGAGGCGTTCGGAATGGGAATCGACATCGGCGGAAGAATTCGAGCCAGCGGCGAAGATATTCTTGACATTAAAGGTCTTGGCAATCTTTCGGTCGGATTAGCAGTGCAGAATTTAACGAGGACGACGATTTATTGGAATACCAAGCGTCAGGATGTCATCAAAGCGCGGCCGATTCTTTCCATGGCGATCGAACAGCCGATCAAATCTTACCATCTTCTGATCAATCTCGGCGCGGAAAAATCGTTTATTTACGATGATTCATTCCGGTACGGCGCCGAATTCATTTTAAAAGATTGCGTGAATTTTCGGACAGGATTCCAGGAGACTGGCATTTCAGTCGGTCTGGGATTAAATTTCAACTGGATGAATAAACGAATCGCCATCGATTATGCGTTCCAAAATCACGCGCTTGGTGCGAGTCATCAGATCGGAGGATCGGTTCAACTTTGAGACGCAATCGATTAGAAATCGTCCTGTTGCTCATTTTCGTATCCGTTTTTATCTTTGGCAGTTGCGGAGAATCTCTGGAAGATCCGAATCCACCTTCCAGACCTCACTGGGTCGAAAAGTCCGCGCCGGAAGACTCAATCGAACATGGCATCGACGCGGATCCGATCGACGACTGTATATTTCTGGAGTGGCATCCGAATTCGGATGACGACATTTCCGCTTATCAAATTTATCGCGCTGAAAATAAAGCCAGCGCCAAGTTCACGCTTCTTGTAAAAGTGGATGCATTCTCGACGTTCGGTGGAGATACGATTTACATCGACGACTCCGTCGAATTGAACAAAATATATTATTACTACCTGCTTGCCGTCGATCAGGCCGGCAATAAAAGCGAACCGTCCGACACGATCCGGTACGGACTCATTCAAAAACCTGACCTGTACTATCCGCTAATCGAAATTAGTGAAAAGGACCCTCAGTTCAATCAGTTCGAATGGCATGATTTCACTTCACTCTCTTACCAATATATAATTCGAGTTGAAAAGATTTTTCCATCAGAAGTTATTTGGATTTATCGTTTTAATAGAAGAAATTACGCCGATTCTTTTCAGAGTATGCTTTTTGATGACAACAAAACAGCGAGCGAACGTGAGTTGACAGCCGGTACGAGTTACCGGTGGCGCGTCGATGCTATTTATCTGGTTGACCCTTCAGATATAGATATATCCGGGTCAGAATCGCCATGGGGTTATTTTTCGATTCAACGTTAAGGAGTTTTCGTGAAAAAATTTACTACGATCGCAATTTACTTTATATTGGCTTTAACTGCATTCGCACAAGAGCCCGCTAAAACAGTCATTACACCGAATATACGGAATACGGACAGATCAAGCACCTCTCGATATATTTTCAGCCCGGGAACCGACGCACTGCTGATGACCGTCAAGATTTGGGGTGAAGTCGTCAAACCGGGACTTTACGATATTCCGATCGGAACGGACTTGATCGAACTTCTGTCCTCGGCAGGCGGACCGACGACACGTGCTAAACTTTCCCGGATTAAGATCATTCACGCCTCGACGACCGAAGGAGCCGGCGGAGTTGTGACTGTAGATGTTGCCGATTTTCTCAAAAATGGCGACTCGAAACTCATTCCGGAAATCAAACCAAACGACACGATCGTCGTACCGGTCAAGCCGACGCAATATATCCTGACATCTCTCTCGTGGACGCAGCAGGTCTTGAGTTTAGTCTCGATCTATTCGATGGTCTTGTACTATACATCCATCGCAAAATAGTGTTTTGTTTAATTTAAAAAAGTAGGAGTTACGAAATGATCGATTCCATTGATGTTCAAATCCTGGACATTCTTCAAAAAGACGGTCGAATTCAAAGAAATCGCATTGCCGAGATGGTCGGTTTGACAATCCCGGCAGTGAGCGAAAGAATGAAAAAACTCGAAAAGAAGGGCATCATCGCCGGTTATCATGCCAAAATCAACAATCTGGCCATCGGCAAAGATGTTACAGCCTTCGTCTTCGTCACGACTTCCCCGTCGAACAATTATGATGAGTTCGTCAAACGGAGCAGAGAAACCAGCGATATCATTGAATGTCATTCCATTACCGGTGAAGGGTCGCATCTTCTCAAAATACAGACCGACAATACTTCCACATTGGAAAAATTGTTATCCAGAATTCAATCCTGGCCTGGCGTTTTGCAGACGCGCACCTATATCGTTTTGTCGAGTTACAAAGATCATTCGGCGCTCCAGCCTGCCGATTCACTGATCAAGAAATAAAGTTTAAATCGTTCGGCAGAGGCGTCTCGTCTCTGCCGATTCTCTGGATCTTGTCTGGTTGTGATATTTTCAATTTCGCTCTCGTGCGGAAGATAGGTTAATTTATGTTTATCGAATTGAAATCCGAAATCGCTGCCATCGAACCGAAACTTGCCGAACTGCGGAGGTTTCTTTGACGTTGACGAGAAATTAAAACTCACCGACTCGCTCAAAGTTCTGACCGCCGACCCCAATTTCTGGAACGATCAGGAAAAGGCGCAATCGATCTTTCAACAAATTCGAGTCCTCGAGACCTCCATTTTGTCGTACCAATCGCTTAAATCCTCTTTTAAGGAAATTATAGAATTGGTCGATCTGGCTAAGGAAGAGAATGACGAATCGATCCTTCCCGAAGTCGGTCGAATGGTCGTGGATTTAAAACATCGTTTGGACAATGTCGAACTTCAAACACTTTTAAGCGGCGAGGACGACGCCAAAAACGCCATTCTGACCATTCATCCGGGCGCCGGTGGGACAGAATCACAGGATTGGGCGCAAATGTTGCTTCGTATGTATCAACGCTGGATCGAACGTTCGGGACGCGAACACAAGATCATCGACTTTCTGGAAGGCGAAGGCGCTGGGATCAAGGACGTTGCGATGGAAGTGAAGGGCGAATTCTCTTACGGTTACCTTAAATCCGAAGCGGGAATTCACCGACTTGTCCGCATCTCGCCATTCGACGCCAATCATCGCCGCCATACTTCCTTCGCTTCGGTGTTCGTCTATCCGGAAATCGATGACGACATCGAGGTCGATATCAATCCGGACGATCTGAAAATCGACACTTTCCGAGCAAGCGGCGCGGGCGGACAACACGTCAACAAAACCGATTCGGCGATCCGGATTACACATCTTCCGACCGGCATTGTCGTTCAGTGTCAAAACGAGCGGAGTCAATTCAAGAATAAAGCCGGCGCGATGAAAATCCTGCGTGCCCGACTTTACCAGCATTATAAAGAGGAACGTGACAAGGAACGATCGGAAATCGAAAAAACTAAAAAGGACATTTCCTGGGGAAATCAAATTCGTTCCTACGTCTTCCAACCATACACGCTCGTGAAAGATCATCGCACCAAACACGAGAGCGGCAACATTCAGGCGGTGATGGACGGCGACATCGACGAATTCCTCCGCCAGTTTCTCGTCATGAACACCAATAAGGAGAAATAAACCGTTGAACAATCCCGATCCGACTACCGGTAAATCTCTCGCTGAAATCCTCACCATTCGGCGCGAAAAATTGGACAAAATCCGCGAACTGAACATCCAACCGTTCGCTTATGAGTTCGACAAAACGCATACGACCGCTGAAATCGTCTCCCGCTACGACGAACTTTTTGAAAATACCGACGTCGCGATCGCCGGCCGCATCATGGCGATCCGCAAAATGGGAAAAGCCAGTTTTTGCCATATTCAGGATGAATTGGGACGGGTTCAGGTCTATTTCAAAGCAGACACTTTGGGTGAAACAGGCTGGCAATTATACAATCTGTTAGACATCGGCGACATCATCGGCGTCAACGGAAAAGTGTTCAAAACGCACACCGGCGAAATCACCGTCGTCTCTGAAAAACTGTCCATTCTGGCAAAAAATCTCCGCCCGATTCCCATCGTGAAGGAAAAAGACGGAACGATCTTTGACGCATTTACCGATAAGGAACAGCGCTACCGTCAACGCTATCTGGATTTGATCGTCAATCCGCAGGTCAAAGAGGTTTTCCGCAACCGGAGCCGGATCGTCCAGTGGACGCGCGATTTCCTGAACTCACACGGATTTCTGGAAGTCGATACGCCCGTTCTTCAACCGATTTACGGCGGTGCGAACGCCCGTCCGTTCAAGACATTTTACAACGCACTGGGCAGAGATTTTTATTTGAGAATTGCCGACGAGTTGTACTTAAAACGGCTCATCATCGGCGGTTTTGAAAAAGTTTATGAGATCGGGAAAAATTTCCGAAACGAAGGCGTTGACCGCAACCACAATCCCGAATTCACATTGCTGGAATTTTACCAGACTTACGTGGATTACAATTTCCTGATGGATTTTGTGGAAGCCTATTTCAAGTTTATTTGTGAAAAACTCGGCAATTACAAGATTCCCTTTGGCGATGCGGTCATCGATTTTTCAGTGCCGTTCCGCCGGGCGAAAATGTTCGATTTGCTGGAATCGGCGATCGGAAAAGACATCAGCCGGTTCACCGAATCGGAACTGCGCGCGCTCTGCGTCGAAAAAGGAATCGCCGTCAAGCCGAATTACACTTACGGCAAATTCGTTGAACTCCTATTCGACGAATTTGTCGAAGGCGATCTCGTCCAGCCGACGTTCGTCACCGATTATCCGAAGGCGATCTCGCCGCTCGCCAAATCCAAACGCGACGGCTCAACCGAAATCGTCGAGAGGTTCGAACTTTTCATCGCCGGGCAGGAATTTTCCAACGCCTTCAGCGAACTGAACGACCCGATCGACCAACGCGAACGCTTGGAAAATCAGAACCGACTCAGAGAACTTGGCGACGAAGAGGCGCAATCGATGGACGAAGATTTCGTTCTCGGCATGGAATATGGCATGCCACCGACCGGTGGCGTCGGAGTCGGCATCGACCGCGTCGTCATGCTTTTCACGAATCAGCGCTCGATCAAAGACGTCATTCTGTTCCCGCAAATGCGGACATAAGGCGAACGGATGTCTCTCCCCTATTTTATCGCCAAACGACATCTGTTCAGCCATCATAAAATTGGGTACGTTTCCTTCATCAGCATCATATCGATCATCGGACTCGCCGTCGGCGTCGCCGCTCTGCTTCTTACGATTTCGATCCTGAACGGTTTTGAAAAGGAAATCAAAACCAAATTGATCAGTTTCGACGCGCACATTCGCGTTCGGCTTTTTTACGAGGATTCCATCGATCCGGCAAATACCGTCAAAAGCGAGATCGAAAAGTTCAAATCCGTCCGATCGGTCGCGCCGTATGTTCATGCCAACGTCATCATCCGCCGCGGAAACGAGACGGACGGCGTCATTCTGGAAGGAATCACCGAGTCCGAATTTCCCCAGACGCTCGACATCAATCGCTTCGTCAAAGAAGGCGCCTTACAATTCCGAACCAACGACGGCTCGGATGGAATTGTCATCGGAAGAAAACTTTCGCAGACACTCGAAGCTGGCGTCGGCGATAAAGTCTTTTTGTTTGTGCTTCATCCTAAAAATAATCCGACCAACAGGCCGAAGATCGGCGTTTTTACAGTCACCGGCATTTATGAATCCGGAATCGCCGATTACGACGACATTTTCGTCTATACAAGTCTCTCCGCCGCCCAACAATTATTCGATCTGGGCGACCGGTTCACCGGCTACCAGATCCTTCTCGACGATCCCAATCAGGCTGAAATCGTCGCCGCGCAGATCAATCAACAACTCGGTTATCCCTATCACGCACTTAGTTGGATCAATCTTCACATGAACCTGTTCAACTGGCTGAAAGTCCAGCGCATACCGATTCTTCTCATTTTTGGATTGATCGCGCTCGTTGCGATCGTCAACGTCGTCAGTTCGTTGATGATGATCGTCATCGAAAAAACGCATGACATCGGGATTTTGATGGCGGTCGGTGTCAACCGGAAGCAAGTCACCCGGATTTTCCTGATCGAAGGCGTTCTGATCGGGCTGGCGGGAACGATTCTCGGCTTTTCGTTGGCATTGGGCATTGCGTGGCTTCAAATCCGGTTTTCGCTGATTTCCATTCCGAAAGACGTCTATTTCATGAGCAAATTGCCGGTTTTGTTAGACTGGAAGAATTTCCTCGTTATCGGAATATTTTCGATGATCTGCTCGACTCTCGCAACGATATATCCGACGATCAAAGCCGTATCCCTTTCACCCAGCGAGACGACCCGATATGAATAAGAACCTCCTGACATGGATCGCTTATCGGTACTTTCGTTCCAAAAAACGGACGGGCTGGATTTCTTTTACTTCATGGGTTTCGGTCGTAGGCATCGGAATCGGCGCATTTGCTCTGCTCGTGACATTGAGCGTGCTGAACGGATTCGAATCCGAGATCACGCGGCGGGTCATCGACGTCGAATCGCACATTCGCGTCACCGGAAACGATCTGACAAACGAAGATATTTCGATCGTTCAGGCGACGTTGAAAGATGAAAATGTTCGCGACATCAGTCCGTTTATCGGCAAGAAATCCATTTTATCGACGAACGGCGCCGAAGCCGTCGTTCGGATCAAAGCGATCGATTCGCTCGCCCTGACGCGCCTTGTTCCGAAAGCGAATGCCATTCAGCGCGGCGACAATTCGTTCGTCTCTCCCGTTTCCGATCTGCCGGGAATTCTCCTCGGTTTCCGGCTGGCCGACCAATTGGGACTTTATCTCGGCGACACGGTGTCGGTCATCAATCCGCTGTCGATGAGCGGCATGTTCGACGTTCCGATCGTCGGACAATTCGTTCTGACAGGCGTTTTCAAACTTGACCTGTTCGATTATGACGACAATCTGGCGTTCATCGAACTTGCCGAAGGACAGAATATTTTCGACATGCCCGGGCTTTATTCCGGGATAGACATCCGCTTCAACAACTATCAAAATATCGACGAGATCGGTCGGAAATTGGAAAAAGAACTCGGCCCAACCCGTTATATTTCCACATGGGAAACTCAGCACCGGACGCTTTTCGGCGCAATGAAATTAGAAAAGTACGGTAGTTTCATCGCCTTGAGTTTCATTATTCTCGTCGCTATTTTTAATCTCACCAGTTCGCTCGTCATGTTAGTCATGGAAAAAATCCGGGAGATCGGCATGCTTCAGGCACTTGGCTTGAATCAGAAATTGATCCGTGGAATTTTTCTCCGGCTGGGAATGCTGATCGGTAGCATCGGTCTCGGGATCGGTTTGACTTTTTCACTCGTACTATGTCTGCTCCAGCAATTCTACCGGTTCATTCCGCTTCCGTCGGTCTATTTTATCCCGTACCTGCCGATGGAAGTTCACTGGATCGACATCGTCGCTATCGCTGTGGCTGGCATTTTACTAATTTTTATCGGAACGCTTTACCCGATTCGTCAGGTCGGCAAATTATTGCCCGTGGAGGCTATTCAATATGAAAAATGAGATCGAAATTCCCTTGCTCGACGTTTGTCACGTTTCCAAATCGTTTCATAACGACGGCCACGAAGTTTGCGTCCTAAAAGATCTTTCCTTCGCTGTCAAAGAAGGCGAAGTTGTCGCCGTCATGGGACCATCCGGAATCGGCAAATCGACATTGTTGAATCTCATCGGAACGCTCGACAAACCGGATTCCGGCAAGATTCTATTTCAGGGAAAATCGCCGTTCCTGCTGTCCGATCCCGAAATCGCGCGTTTCCGAAACGGTTCCATCGGGTTTGTTTTCCAATTTCATCACCTTCTACCGGAATTTACTGCTCTGGAAAATGTCATGATTCCGAACATGGTTTACCGCAACGATCTACGAAAAACCGAAGAACTCGCCCGTGACATTTTGGGCCGCGTTGGACTTCAGGACAGGATTCGGCATCGCCCGTCCGCGCTTTCCGGCGGTGAAAGACAACGCGTCGCCATCGCCCGCGCGCTCATCAACAATCCGAAAGTCGTCCTCGCCGACGAACCGTCCGGGAATCTCGACGCCGAAAACAGTTCGATGCTGATCGACCTGATCCTCGACCTCAACCGGAAATACGGGACGACGTTTATCATCGCCACTCATAACGCAGAAATTGCCGAAAGATCGCACCGAATCATCCATCTCCGGAAGACCGCGTCCGTCAATTCATGAAAGTTTCATTGATTTAGTGCGGGAACCGATTTATATTTTAACAGAAAAAATAGAGTAACGTTTGATATGAAAGAGAATTTTTCAAGGAAAATACAGCAGGTCGTCCGGCTCGCCCGCGAAGAAGCCATTCGGCTCGACCACAACTATATCGGCAGTGAACATCTACTTTTAGCCATGCTCAAACTCGAACAGAGCGTCACGATCGAAATTCTTATGAACATGGATGTTGATATTGACGAATTGATCAAGTCCGTCGAAGAATCCACGCAGGCCCGCGGCGGCACGATGATGGTTGGCAGGCTTCCGCTGACGAAACAGGCGGAAAACGTCCTGAGAAACGCATATACCGAGGCGCAAAATGTCGGCTCGGAAGTCATCGGCGACGAACATCTTTTCCTCTCTCTACTCAAGGAACAGGAAGGTTCCGCCGTGCGGACACTTTCCGCTTACGGCATCGATTACTATAATTTTAAAAACGAAATGACCAATCCGTTGACCAATAAATCGAAGCCGACACGTGCTGAAAAGAAATCCGTCAAAACGCCGGCGCTCGACCATTTTTCACGCGACATCACCGAAAAAGCGCGGAAAGGTGAATTAGACCCTGTCATCGGACGCGACAAAGAGATCGAACGCGTTGCCCAGATTCTGTCACGCCGGAAGAAAAATAATCCCGTTCTGATCGGTGAACCGGGCGTCGGCAAAACCGCGATCGCCGAAGGTTTGGCGCTTCGTGTGGTTGCCAAGAAAGTACCGCGCCTCCTTCAAAACAAACGCATTGTCGAACTCGATCTCGCCGCCATCGTCGCCGGAACAAAGTACCGCGGACAGTTTGAAGAGCGAATCAAAACGATCATGCAGGAACTGGAACACGCGGACGACGTGATATTGTTCATCGACGAATTACACACGCTCGTCGGAGCCGGAAGCGCATCCGGCTCGCTGGACGCTTCCAACATGTTCAAACCAGCGTTGGCGCGCGGCGAACTCCGATGCATCGGCGCGACTACTCTCGACGAGTACCGCAAATTCATCGAAAAAGATGGCGCACTCGAAAGAAGATTTCAGAAAGTCATCATCAATCCGCCGTCGCGGGAAGAATCACTCGACATTCTCAAAGGACTCCGCACGCCATACGAAGAGCATCATAAGGTCAAATATGATGATAAGGCGCTCTGGATTGCCGTCGAACTCAGCGACCGGTACATCACGGACAAATACTTGCCGGACAAGGCGATTGACGTGATGGACGAAGCCGGTTCGCGCGTGCATTTGCGCGATGTTAATGTCCCGGTGGAAATCGTCGAACTTGAAAAGAAAGCCGATGACATCACGCATCTGAAAGAGCAGGTCGTTCGGGACCAGAATTTTGAAAAAGCCGCCGAACTGCGCGATCAGGAACGAAAAGTCAAAGACTTGCTGAAAAAGGCGCAGGAAAACTGGGAAGCCACACAGGATAAAGAACGAATTGTCGTAACCGAAGACGATGTTGCCGACGTTGTTGCCATGATGACAGGCATTCCTGTCAACCGGATCGCCGAGTCGGAAAATAAAAAACTATTGGTCATGGAAGAAGAACTGAGAAAGCACATCGTCGGACAGGACAAAGCTATTCAGGCGATTTCCAGCGCCATCCGACGCGCGCGCGCCGGGTTGAAAGATCCGAAACGTCCTATCGGTTCTTTCCTCTTTTTAGGACCGACAGGCGTCGGCAAGACCGAACTCGCCAAGGTAATCGCGGAATACATTTTTGACAGCCCGAACGCGCTCGTCAAGATCGACATGTCGGAGTACATGGAAAAATTCGCCGTTTCGCGACTCATCGGTGCGCCTCCCGGTTATGTCGGCTACGAAGAAGGCGGCGAATTGACGGAAAAAATCCGTCGGCAACCATACTCGGTCGTCCTTTTTGATGAAATCGAAAAGGCGCACAGGGACGTTTTCAATATCCTGCTCCAAATCTTTGATGACGGCGTTCTAACGGATAGTTACGGCAGACGCGTGGACTTCAAGAATACGATCATCATCATGACTTCAAACATTGGTTCGCGGCATTTAAAAAACGCCTCATTCGGATTCTCGAAAGAAAATATCGAAACTGAATATGAATCGATTCGGAAACGACTGTTAGATGAAACTACCAAAATGTTCAATCCGGAATTTCTGAATCGCATCGACGATCCGATCGTCTTCCGCCCGCTCTCGCGCGAAGACGTTCTCCAGATTATCGACATTCAGCTGAAATCGATCATGAAACGCCTCCAGACCAGCAATACGACACTCGTTTTTGACGATCTGGCCAAAGAGGTGATTCTGGAAAACGGATTTAAACCGGAATTCGGCGCCAGACCGCTGAGACGGGCAATTCAAACGTTGATCGAAGATCCCATCGCCGAGCAGATGTTGCAGGGAAAGTTGACGAAAAACGCACCGATTCGCATCACCGCCGAAGATCGTAAAATTATTTTCTTACAGACGGAGCCGAACGCGAGAATTTTCGCATCTCCTTCAAATAATTAATACAATCGGACAATATTGCCGATTTCGGATTTTGTCGGTGGCAAGAGTTTCTTTTTCTTGCCGATGTGACTGCTGAAAATTCTGGCACAGGAATTGTCTTTGTACAGCCGACATTTGAAATTGAAATGAAAAATAACGAGAGCCAGACTCTCGAAGGAGAAATAAAATGGGAAAAATTATTGGAATCGACCTCGGTACGACCAACTCATGCGTAGCCATCATGGAAGGCGGCAAACCGCGCGTGCTGGAGAATTCGGAAGGCAGAACGACCACACCTTCCGTCATCGTTTTTAAAAAGGATGGCGAACGAGTGGTCGGCGATACTGCGAAACGGCAGGTTGTGACGAATCACGACCGCGCCATTTATTCGATCAAACGGTTTATGGGACGACTTTTTCGCGAAGTCACACGGGAACGCGAAGAGGTTCCGTTCAAAGTCATCGAAGGCCCCAGCGGTGACGCGCGAGTCAACATTGCCGGACATGATTATTCTCCGCCGGAAATCAGCGCAATGATTCTACAAAAAATGAAACAAACCGCAGAAGACAAACTCGGCGAAAAAATCACCGAAGCCGTTATCACCGTTCCAGCCTATTTCAACGACTCTCAACGTCAGGCGACGAAAGACGCCGGCAAAATCGCCGGTCTCGACGTCAAACGAATCATCAACGAACCGACAGCCGCAGCTTTGGCTTATGGACTCGATAAGAAAAAAGACGAAAAAATCGCCGTCTATGATCTCGGCGGCGGCACGTTCGATATTTCCATTCTGGAAATCGGTGACGGTGTCTTTGAAGTCAAATCTACAAACGGCGATACGCATCTCGGCGGCGATGATTTCGATCAGCGCGTCATCGAGTGGCTAATTGACGAATTTAAACGCAAAGAAGGCATCGACCTTAAAAAAGATCCGATGGCAATGCAGAGACTCAAAGAAGCCGCTGAAAAGGCGAAAATCGAATTGTCGTCGAACCAGGAAACGGAAATTAACCTGCCTTACATTACGGCAGGCGCCGCGGGTCCGATACATCTTCTGGAAAAATTGACTCGCGCCAAATTAGAATCTTTGGTTGACGATCTCATCGAAAAAACCAGACGGCCGTGCGAACTGGCATTGCAGGATGCCAATCTGAAACAAGCCGACATCGATGAAGTTATTCTGGTTGGCGGAAGCACGCGTATTCCCAAAGTCCAGCAATTGGTCAAGGAATTATTCGGAAAAGAACCGAACCGAAGCGTCAATCCCGACGAAGTCGTTGCCATCGGCGCGGCCATTCAGGGCGGCGTTCTCGGCGGCGAAGTTCATGACGTTCTGTTACTGGATGTTACACCACTTTCGCTCGGCATCGAAACACTCGGTGGCGTCGCAACGCGACTCATCGAAAGAAACACGACGATTCCTACACGAAAGAGTGAAGTCTTTTCGACTGCCGCCGACAATCAAACAACTGTCGAAATTCATGTACTTCAGGGCGAACGTTCGATGGCAAATGACAACAAGAGCATCGGACGATTCCATCTGGATGGCGTCGCTCCCGCTCCGCGCGGCATTCCTCAAATCGAAGTGACCTTCGACATCGACGCCAATGGAATCTTGAACGTCTCGGCAAAAGACAAGGCGACCGGTAAAGAGCAAAGCGTTCGCATCCAGACTTCCAGCGGTTTGAGCGATGATGAAAAGGAACGTATGGTACGCGACGCTAAACTTCACGAGGAAGAAGACAAGAAGCGGAAAGAGGAAATCGATACGCGAAATCAGGCCGATTCGCTCGTTTATCAGACCGAAAAGAATATCAAAGAGTACGGCGACAAACTCGAACCGGACGAAAAAGGACGCATCAACACCGAGTTGGAACAATTGAAGAAGGTTCAAAGTGGCAGTGATGTAAAAACTATGAAGGAAGGCATCGAGAACATGAACCGCGTGTGGAACGAAGTTGCCACAAAGATGTATGAACGCGTCAAAACACAGACGCCTCCTCCGAATGCGGGCGGTCCGACCAACGAACCTCCAAGACAGGAGCCGACAGGCGAAAAGAAAGATGATAACATCGAAGACGCGGACTTCGAAGTCGTGGACGATAAGAAATAATCATACATGGTAAATATCTCTGAAAAGAGTGCGGCAAACGTCGCACTCTTTTTTATTTCCGGAATCGCCGGAATTGTTTTGATTTTTATCGGGAATTTCTTTATTTTCAGACGCTTTTTTCAAACGGCGACGTACCCAAGTGGCTAAGGGAGCGGTCTGCAAAATCGTTATTCACCGGTTCGACTCCGGTCGTCGCCTCTACCAGCCGAAGTGGCGGAATTGGTAGACGCAAGGGACTTAAAATCCCTCGAACCGTAAGGTTCGTACCGGTTCGATTCCGGTCTTCGGCACATCAAATCCTTTAGAAAACAACAACTTTTTATAAGTTGTTGTTTTCTAAATTTCCTATGAAATGTATCTAATATGGACATATTGGGATATTAGTGTCCGGTAAAAAATTGGCGCTCCCACGAATGTGTGGTAATTTTAGTTTGATGTTTGAAAACAAATTACCGAGGAGCGCCAAATGCAGAGACAAGTTAATACGATCATGTCAGAGATGCTAAAAATATTTCCGAGATATGAGTTTGAGAAATTAGAAAATCGTCATTTGAGTAATCACTACACGAAATATTTCAGTGGGTGGCAACAGTTGATCGTTTTACTATTTGCTCAGGCCGGTCACAAGGACAGTTTACGCGAGATAGAGACCTCATTACGAATCCATCAACCCAAATGGTATCATATCGGATTAGAAGATAATGAACCTCCCCGACACAAGCATCGGGGTATCTTATTGGTAATATTTTTATATGAGACACCAAGTTTTCTCATACTCTTCCTTCTAAAAGGTAACCCCGAGGCAAGACTGGGGGAATTCTTTGATTAAGGGTCGGATCGCTATTCCGGAATGGACCGACCGTTACTGCGGATGACTTCGAGATACCAGTCATAGGAGTCCTTCGGAATTCGCCGGCCGGTTTCATAATCGATATAGATGAGACCGAAACGTTTGCGGTATCCCTCGGCCCACTCGAAATTATCCGTAATCGACCAGTGGAAATAGCCGTCGACCCGAATACCGTCCATGATAGCACGGTGCAAGGCCTGCAGATAGCGGGTCGTAAAGTCGATGCGCTGGGGATCATGCACCTTGCCGTCGAGATGAATCCAATCATTATTCGCCAGTCCGTTTTCCATGATAATAACGGGCAATCCATAGCGTTCGTGGAAAAAGCGCGGTCCCCAGTAGAGCGCTTCAGGCGTTACCGGCCAATCCATGGAGGTGCGCGGGCAATTTGGTTCGGTCGGAACAACTTCCCAGCCGTAACCTATGGCTTTGACTTCTACGGCGCTGTAGATAGTCGTCCCGAAGAAATCCAGCGGCTGGGCGATCGTTTCCATATCGGAGGGTTTGACAGGCGGCAGTTCCTTTTCGAATAATCTCAATCCGTCTTCGGGGTAAGTTCCCAGGATCATCGGATCCATCCACCATGCGGTATTCCATGTATTCCGTTTCTTTACGGCAAAAGTCGCTTTTCGAGCCGCGGCGATATCCCTGGGTGTTTCGGTTGCCGGTATGAAGTGCAAGCCGACCGGTACGACGCCAATGCGCGGCTGCTTTGCACAACGGGCACGCAGGGTTTGAACGGATTTGCCGTGAGCCAGCAGAACGTGATGCCCGGCCGTCAGTACCTCTTTAAGGCTCAGATGCAAACCCGGGGCGTGAGCACCTTTGTGAAGGCCGAAATGCACAAATCCCTGCGGTTCGTTGAGCGTCATCCAGTTCGTTACCCGGTCGCCGAAGGCATCCGCGAGAACACCGGTGTATTCGGCAAACCAATCCGGGCTATCCGCATTGAGCCAACCGCCCCGCTGAAAAAGCACTTCCGGGTAATCCCAGTGAAAAATCGTCAACCAGGGCTCGATGCCCTTTGCGAGCAGGCGATCGATCAGACGGTCGTAGAAAGCGATTCCTTTGGGATTGATCGCTCCCGTACCTTCGGGCAGCACGCGCGTCCAGGAAACCGAGAACCGGTATGCTTTCAGGCCCAGTTCCGCCATCAATTCGACATCTTCTTCCAGGTGATGGTAGTGGTCCGGGCCGACTTCGCCCGTATGACCGCCCCAGACCTTGCCGGGTTGTTTGCAGAACGTGTCCAAGACGGATGGGGTTCTTCCGTCGGTTTTTACCGCACCTTCGATCTGGTAACTGGCGGAGGCGGCGCCCCAGACAAAATTTTCAGGAAAACTCATGATCTTATCCACTCTATCACCTGTCCATCACTCTTTCACGCTTCCCAGCATGATTCCGCGGATGTAATATTTCTGTAGGGTCAGGAAAACAATCAGTACCGGCAGAATCGTAATCACCGACCCGGCCATCATCATCTCGGTATCCTGAACATGTTCGCCCATGAGGTTGGCCAGCGCCACCGGTAGTGTGTACATGCTGTCGCGCGTCAGGATGATCAAGGGCCACAGGAAATCGTTCCAGGCCCCCATAAAAGTGAACAGGGCCAGCGTCACCAAGATCGGCTTGGCCAGCGGCAGGATGATGTGCCAGTAGATATAGAAATCGGTCGCGCCGTCGATGCGGGCGGCTTCGATCAGGCTGTCGGGAATCGACATAATGTATTGCCGGATCAGGAAAATGCCGTAGATGCTGGCCAGCCCCGGAATGATGATCCCCCAGTAGGTGTTGACGAGTCCCATGCGATTCAGCATCAGGAAGAGCGGCAGCATGGTGACCTGGGCCGGGATGACCATCGCCGAAAGGAGCAGTTTGAATAATTTTTGCTTGCCGGGAAAGCGGAACTTAGCGAAAGCGAAGCCGGCCATCGAATTGAAGACGAGTGAGATCACCGTAACGGAAGTCGCAATGATCAGGCTGTTGAGGAAATAGCGCAGGACATTCAGTTGCGTAAACAGCGTCCGGTAATGCTGAAAGGTCGTTTCCTTTGGAAACAAAACCGGCGGATAATGATTCGCCATACCGGTCGGCATTAATGAGGTTGAAATCATCCAGATAAAGGGAAGGATCGTCAACAGCACGCCGACAATCATGATTCCATAAAAAAAGATTTTACGGATACGCGCGCTATAATTCATGATGCCTCTGCAAGCGGAGTTGAATCAACGTGACGATTAAAATAATGCCGAACAGGATAAATGCCAGCGCCGCCGAATAGCCCATGCGCCAATAGCGGAATCCCTCCTGGTACATCAGCAGTACGATACTCAGTGTGCTGTTCAGCGGTCCGCCCTGCGTCATCACATAGGGCTCGGCGAAAAACTGGCAATACCCGATCAGGGTCGTAATCGTGATGAAACCCGTCGTCTGAGCTAGCATCGGCAGGGTCACATAGCGGAACTCCTGCCAGCGGTTGGCTCCGTCGAGATGAGCCGCCTCGTAGAGCGTTTCGGGTATGTTCTGCAAACCGGCGATAAAGATGATCATGTTATAGCCGAAGCCCTTCCAGACCGCCATGATGATCAGGGCCGGCATCGCCCAGTGCGGATTTCCAAGCCAATCGACCGGCTGAATGCCGAAGATGCCCATCAGATAGTTGATCAGACCGAAGCGTGGATGATAGATGTAGCGCCAGATCACCGCCACCGCCACCAGCGTCGTCACGACCGGTAAAAAATACGAGAGCCGGAAAAGCGAGCGGAAGTGCAACCGTTTGGAATTAACGCCCAGCGCGGCGAACATCGAAGCGAAGATCGACAGCGGAACACCAACCAAAACAAAGTAGCCGGTATTCCGGAGCGCTTTCCAGAACAGCGGATTCTGCAGCAGATTGCGGTAATTCGCCAGGCCGACAAAGCGCGCGTTGGAAGTATTACCGATTGAGTAAATATCAAAGTCGGTAAAACTCATCAGTAAGGCCGCGAGTACCGGCAGGAAGAAGAAAACAAAGATCGCCGCCATAGCCGGTGCTAAAAACAGGTAAGCTGTACTCCAGCGGTATTTTTCCTCTGCGACCAGACTCTTCATGGTTCCTTCCGGCTACGTAGCCAGCGTCTTTTATCGAGCAGATTGTCCACATCGCGATTCAGGGCCCGCCCGGCTTCGGCGACTGTCAACTCGCCGAACACCACCGATTCGACGTACTGCTGGATCTTATTCGCGATTTGTTCCCATTCGGGAATCTTGGGTGTCGGCACGACCTTTTGCAGTTGCCGGTAAAAGGCCTCCGTGCGGGGATTTTCCCGCAGACCGGCCAGATTCCAGGCCACGGTATTGGCGGGCAGATCGCCGCTCAACCGGTAGAACTCCGCCTGCACATCGGCGCGCGCCAGAAACGCCATCAGCCGCCAAACCGCCTCCTTGTGCGGGCTGTTGCGAAACATGACCACACTAGAACCACCGGCCGTCGATAGTCCCGGCCCGGCCTCTCCGAACGCGGGCATCGGCGCCGTCGTCCATCGATCCTGCATCGATTGCGGCAGACGATCGCGGTATTCGCCCAGATTCCACGGACCGGTAATGTAGATCGCGAAATAGTTATCGGCGAAACTCTGGTAGATATTTGAAACCTCGGTCATTCCCTTCGGACAGAGTCCCTCTTCGTAAAAACGCAGGTAGAACTCGAACGCTCTCACAAAAGCCGGATTTTCGAAATCGCCGTAGCAGTCGTCCTCGCGCAGGAGTCGGGAACCACTCTCGAGCGCCATGATCACAAACTCGTGCCAGCCGTTGAGCGGCAGGAGGATCGCATATTCGGTCTTCCGTTGCGCAACGATTTTGCGCGACAGTTCCAGGAATTCCGGCCAGGTTTCGGGCGGCGTGGAATACCCCAACTCTACAAAGATATCGCTGCGATAAAACAGCAAGCGCGTATCGACATACCACGGAATACCGTAGAGATTTTGGCCAATGATGTTGGTCTGCCAGATACCGCCAAAATATTGCGAGGAGTCGATTTCGGCATATTTTTCGATGTAGGCATCCAGCGGCTCCAGAGCCTCCAGCGCCGTAAACTCCGGAATCCAGGTGTTCCCCAGCTGGCAGAGATCGGGCGTCGAATTACCGGCGAAGGCCGTCAGCAATTTTTCGTGCGCCGAGAGCCAGGGAATCGATTGCACCCGGACTTTGATACCGGGATTCTCGCGTTCGAAACGCGGAACGATTTCCTGAACATACCGGGCTTCCACACCCATAGCCCAGAAATCGATTGTGATCTCCGTCGCAGTCGGTCGCGCGCATCGAAAACAAGTCAGTAGCGCGAGCACGCAGACCGTGAAGATGCAACCAGATCGCCGCACCCTCTCTACCCTAAAATCGTAGCGAATAAAAGCGTCTCCTCTGTCAATAGTTCTATTTACTCATGAGCATTTTACCATACAGAAAATAACCATCAAATCCGATACGTACCAGATAAATTCCGCTCGCGACCTTTTGACCGAAGCGATCGGTCCCATCCCATCGAATTTCGGCATAGCCAGCCTGGCGCTCCTGTTTTTTATATTCCCGCTCCAGTTGCCCGCTAATATTAAAAATCTGCACATTCACTTTTCCCGGCTTCGGAACGGCATAGCGAATCCTCGTAGCCGGATTGAACGGATTCGGGTAGTTGCCCAGAAATTCGAACTCTTGCGGAATCCGCCTGGCTTCCGGCCGGATCGCCGTAGTGGTATCTTTAACAAAGCCGACCGCATCGAGCATGGATTGGATTTCCTCGTTGGCCATGAATTTTTCCCAGAGCAAACCGCTACGGTAGTTTTCAATCATCAGGATAATCGGTCCCTGATCGATGGCAATATACGATCCGGCATACCAGTTCCGGGATTGATTAAAGGCATCCTTGAAACCCAGGGCGCCCACAAGGTTCTCGCCCAATTCACGATAGAAATGCTTCAGGGCGGCCATCGATTCTTCGGGAGTATAGGCAAACGCCGATAAAGCCGCGGTGGGCGAGATCGTGCCGTTATCGCGGTTGGCGACCGGTTCGTGCGCCATATAACCCACCAGCGGATCGTCGCTGGCCGTCAGTCCCCAGCAGTTCTCACCGTAGCCCGTGTACCCGCCCGGGTTTTCGATGCAGTAGGCCCGGTTAATCAGCGTAATGTTGCGATTGTTGATATAGTAGTTGGCGTGACTGTCCTTTTTGCCGCGCGGATCGAATCCCAGAAACGAATAATGGGTAAAGAACAGCGGACCGCCTTTGTCCCAGCCGACATACTGCGGAATACCGTAAAAGATTTTGCCGTTTTCATAGGCGGAAGAGGACGCCCAGCCATTTTCATAGAGACTCGCGGGAACCGGATGAGTCGGGGAAGCGATCGCCAGCAGATAGATGATCATGGCTTCGTTGAATCCGTAGATCGGCATGTTCATGGCCCATTCATAGTCGGGCGACCAATGCCAGTAGAGATAGTTGCTGGAACTCGTGCGGCGATACCAATCCCATTCGATCTCTTCCCAGAGCTGAGTGGCAATCTGCACGATTTCATTTTCGACCGGTGTTCCGGCATCGAAATACTGGCGAATCGTCAACAGCCCCTGCGCCATAAAAGCTGTTTCCACCAGATCGCCGCCGTTGTCTTTCTGGCTGAAGGGAATCACCTTTCCGGTCGTGCCGTTCATCCAATGCGGCCAGACGCCGTGAAAGCGATCAGCGTTCTGCAGGAATTTCAACATTTTCAGAACATGGGCGGCGCCTGCCTCGCGCGTGATGAAATCGCGCTCAATTGCCACCGGAATTGTCATGATTCCCATGCCCGAACCGCCGATGGTAACGACTTCCGGATCGCCGGGATAGCGTTCCCGCGCCAATCCCGAAACGGGGTGCGCGTAATCCCAGAAGAAGTTAAAGGTGATCTCCTGGGTCATGTTCAGCAGGCCTTCATCATCCAGCGCCGCGGTGGTCGCGAAGGCCCAATCGGAAAGTTCCGACTCGTTGTAGCTGTAATCGACCGCTGAAATCTTGTAGTAATAGCTACGCCCGGTGCGCTCGATAAAGTCCGAATAGATTTGCAGGTCTTCGGTGGTCGCCCCGATTTTGCGGTAGGTTCCACCCGGCGCCGTACGATAGATATTATATCCAAGCACATCCGGATCAGGAACTTCTTCCCATTGAATCACAACCTGTTTTTCGTACGCCTTCGCCGATACATTCTGCGGGATTTGCGGCGGAGTGACATCCACCGACTGGCCGGCCACCATGCGCACTTCATCGATATACAGAATATGCGCCTGCCCGTCCGCCTGATCCTGCCCGAAAAAGACCGTCTTGATCTTCGTCAGATCGGCGTCACCTGGATTGTCCTTGAACGGCTGCAAAGGAATCCGGATATTGAACCACTCACTGACCGGGATTTCGGTCACATAGGCTGACATCCGTACCTGATCTGTTTTCTGATTAGCAAGATCCTCCAGGTAGAGTAACGGGAGATTGGCCGGTAAAAGCGTCTCCTCCGTCAGTACCCAGAGCGTCAGAGTATCCTCCGGAGTGATATCCTGTCCTGGCCAGCCGGTAGCCGCCAGTGCAATTCCCCAGTCCCCGCCAGTCACCGAGGTCCAGCTCAACCGCAGGCTGTTCTGTCCCTGAAAATAGTGGTCGGCGTCCACGGGAAACTTTTCCCCGATCCGCTCCAACTGACTGGGCGCCTTGACATATCCCCAGCTGGGATCGTAGTAACCGGGAGTCGGACTATCACCGAAGTAGATCAAATCACTCGTCTGTGCCCACAAGCCGCCGACGGTGCAAAGAAATAAGATGATTCGCAATATTGTTTTCATGCTTTCGCCTCACCGTTTATCATCAGTTTAAAAGAAATTATCGGTCATTAAAAGGTCGCGGATTGTCTCGAAACCGGCCAGTTTTTCGACGCGTTTCAGAATTTTGCCGTCATTCAGATAGTTATTCAGGCTGATCAGAATCATGGCCTGATCGAGCGCCAGATAGGCCCGGCCCACTTCCCTACTGCGCGGATTGATACTGTCGTAGAAGCCATATTCGCCGTAAATCGGATACTCCGCCGCCATCCGTTTGAGATTGGCGATCACAACCTCCGGATCGTAGGCCAGCGCCAATAACGAAGCGTGCGGCGATACGACATCCGGCGCATACCCATCTTTGCGGGTTCCGATATCCGGTACGCCGTATTCGCTATAGCCACGCTGTGGATTGGTTGAAGGCGACATTCCCCAGACCGGAAAGTGCGTCTCGGTCAGAGCATAATCGATATGCGCCTTGATCGCCCGCCGGTTGTTTTCGCCGATTCCCCCCGGTGCCAGGTTTCGCTCATCGATCAGCAAGCCCGGCATCAGAAACTCGAACAGTGCCCCGCCCCAGGACGGCACAATCTTCATCTCTTTATACCGGTAATGCCCTTTAAAATAGCGCACACCCAAAGCCTCGGCGATCTCCCCTTCCGGAACCTGCGCCTGTTCAAAATCATCGGGAGCCGTGCGCCATTGATGATACCAGTATTTCACCGGTATCTGGTTCCGCATCATCGCCCAGTAACCGCAGATGCGGCTTTCACTGCAAAGCAGACTATAGTGATAGGGCGAGTACTCCCCCTTTTCGGCATCATAACCGAGATAGAATTGCTGATGCGCGTCATCATAAAGCCAGCGGAAATCAGTTCCCTCGTTCAGATCGCGGCAGATCTTGGCAAAGATCGGGTAAGTTTGCGCCACCACAGCCAGTGAAAAGCAAAGCCAGGCGGCATCGACCGTTGAAACGTACTTTCGCGATTCTTTCAGCGTTTTCAGGTCGTACCAGTTATAGAAGAAACCGTTGTGTTGCGGCAATCGACGCAGAGTATGCAATGTGGCCCGGATGCGCTGTTGCGCTGTTCGCTGATCAATAAAGCCGAAGTCTTCGGCCGATATCACTGCAAGCAGGTACAGACCGATATTCGTGATGGAAGTGTAATCGGCGATTTCATCCGGCGCCAGCCAGATTTTATCCACGACCAGCCCCGTACGGCGGTCCACGCAGTTTTCAAAATACTTCCACGTATCCGCGGCGATCCTGCGCAGGAAGCAATCCACATTCGACGTATCGGGCAGTGGGGCTTCGATCGTTTCCGGGAATCCGTACAAATCCGCGCGCGTAACCGAATCGCGGGGCAACTGAACCGAACAACAGACAATCAGCAGGAGCCCTGTAATCAGATAATTGACTCGCCGCCGTGACATGCTCCTCCCGGTATTTCCGCTGGTTTGCTTAAAATCTATAAAGTGATCCCGACGTTACAGGTTTCCTTGTCCGATACAGGAATGACATCACCGGGCACTTGCCGGCCGTCTATGACCATTTTCCGGACGCCCCGATAGCTACCGGATTCGTTTTTCACCGTAATGAAATAAGTGGTCCCGCGGAACAGCCGTTTGATCGAGTACTGCTTCCACTCCTCGGGAACATGGGGATCGATCAGCAGTCCCTCTCTCACCGGCCGGACGCCGAGAATCCATTCGAGCGCACAGCGCTGCATCCAGGCGGCAGAACCGGTGTACCAGGTCCAGCCGCCGCGTCCGTAGTGCGGAGAATCGGGACCATCGATATTACCCGGAGTGACATAAGGTTCGCCTTTATAGCGATCGGGGTCCATGCCGTTGTAGATGGGATTGATACGCCGCAGGACTTCGTTGGCCAGTCTGTTTTCGCCCAGTTTGGCGAAAGCCCAGATCGCCCATGTGGCGGCATGGGTATAAACGCCGCCGTTCTCCCGCGAACCCGCCGCGTAGCGCGACAGATAACCGATGTATTTATCCGGTTCGGTATAACCGGGGTAAAGCAACAGCGGTCCGTTGTCTTTCATCAATTGCTCGGCCACCGCGCGCATGGCTTTTCGCTGGTATTCGAGCGGCGCGCTATCAGCGATAACGCTCCATGTCTGGGTATTGAGATAGATACGGCCCTCGTCGTTCATCCGGCTGCCGATCCATTCGCCGTTGTCCTTGGTAGCGCGGCGGAACCAGTCTCCGTCCCAGCCCAGCGATAGTAATTTCTCGCGCAACTGTCCAGCCCGGTTTCGGTAGTTTTCAGCGGTGTCTCTTTCGTCCAGATGGTCCAGCATTTCGGCGAATCCATCCAGGATATAGATCAGAAAATGAGCCATCCAGATGGATTCACCCTTCATCTCGATGCCGACCGCGCTGAGCCCGTCGTTCCAGTCGTTGCTGCCCATGAGCGGCAGGCCGCGCGGGCTGAAGCGTCCGAGCGCTGCTCCGATGGCCCGGCGGCAATGCTCCAGCAGCGATGCTGTCCGATCGGAGCGGTAAAAGGCGGTCTCCGTATTCAAAAATTCGTAGTTGCCGGTCTCCTTCAAATAGCTGAGCGTAACGAACGGAAGCCATAAAAAATCGTCCGAACAGTTGGAATCCAATCCTTGCTCGGTAATGGGATGCCACCAGTGCAGTGCGCGACCGTCTTCGAACTGATGGGCGGCATGCAGTCTAATCTGGGCCTCAGTTCCTTTGGGATCGATCGGCAGAAAGATCTGGCTGTCCTGCAACTGATCGCGGAAACCATAGGCGCCGCTCTGCTGGTAATAGGCCGACCTCCCCCAGATACGGCCGGAAATCGCCTGGTACTTGAGCCATTTGTTGACCATCAGATCGAGGGCTTTGTCGGGCGTTTCGACTTCGGTGGTGCACAACAGTCCGGTCCATTTCCGCCGGACGGCATCCAAGGCGGTATCCACTTGTTCCGCATCGCTGAAACGGCCCAGAATGGCATCGAGGTCCGCCTTGTCATCGGCCAGTCCCAAGATATAAAAACAGCGCCGGGTTTCCTGTCCACAAAGCCGGATACTCGTCCGCGTCGCCGCGATTCCATCGTAAAACACTCCCTCCCGGCGAGCCATCGCTTCGACGGTAATCCCGGCCGGATTTTGCAACGAGCCGTACTGTCCCAGAAATGTTTCCTTATCGAAATCAAAGTCTATGATCGGTTGGCTGGCGTACAGAAAACCGGTATACGGGTATTCGGTGTTCCAGTGTCCGCGATCGCCGAGTGCAATGTCCCATATCCGTTTTCCGGCAAGGGCGGCATTGCGTTTCGGATCGAATTCCGTCCGGAGGAATGTTTTATGAAATTCGCGATGATGATCGTTACTCGAACCAAGGCACCATTCAAAATAGCTGTAGATACTGATTTTGCGTTCCTCCCGGCCGAGGTTTTCGAAGCGGATATCCCAAAATTCGAGCGGCAATTCCGCATGAACGAAAATCGTCAGGGTACTGCGGATGCCTTTGTATTCCGTCTCAAACCGCGAATAACCGAATCCGTGATTACAGCGATATTGATCCGGTTCAACCCGGCAGGGAAGCCAGCCCGGGTTCCAGACATCCCCCGTTTTTTCGTCTTTGAAGTAAAGATATTTGCCCCAATCATCCCGGACAATATCCTGGTGCCAGCGGGTGATTCGGTTGAATTCGGAGTGATCCAGCCAGCTGAATCCACCCCCCGTTTGCGAAATCGTCAAACCGTAGCGTCCATTGGAAATGACGTTGATCCACGGCTTCGGCGTCCGTGGTGTTTTGATCACATACTCGCCTCCGTCTTCCGTAAAATAGCCGTACTTATTTTCAAATTGCTGCATCGCAGTTCCTTATTCACAAAATTCTAAAATACAATTTCCAGGTCGAATCGTTGAACCGCCGTGAAGCGTCCCATATCGGCATATCCATAATTGACGATGAGCGTTGAATTGTACATCTTATACTGCAACCCGGCGCCGAACGTAAGTCCCTGCTCCGCGTTCTGCTGAAACAGCGACTGATAGCCAGTCCGCAGAAAGATCAATCGATTCAGATTCCATTCCAGCCCCAGGTTCACCTCCTCGCTGTTGTCGTTAGGGTGAACTGCATCAATCTCGGCCATTAGATCTCCGACCGGAAATTCCGGCAGATTGACGGCCAGACCGATCCGGAATATGAGCGGCAAGTCCCATTTGCCGGTTTCGTAAAAAGCCGGCAAGTATTCGTTGTCACCATGTTCGGAAGGATTCTGGTCGTAAAATATTCGCAGGTCTTTTCCGGTGTACTGCATCTTGTTTCCGAAGTTGGAAATCGATACGCCCAGCAAAAGGCGATCGTTATCCGTGCGGTAGATACTGCCGAAATCAAAAGCGATGCTCGATGCGTTGCAGTGCCAGATGCTCTGACGGATATATTTGCCGTGAAAGCCGACGCTGAAGAAATTGGTCAAACGTTTCGCATAGGCTACGCCGACCGCCAGATCACCGGCCGAGAAGCGTTCACCGGTTCCCTCGGGGAGTTCGACCGTGCGAACATCCATTTCCCCCATCGATAGGCTGTTGAACGTGAAGCCGAGGCTGCCGAAATCACCGAGCGGCAAGACCAGCCCGGTGTAGGCGATGTCCGTATCCAGAAACCAATCCGTATAGGTCACCAAGATCCGCCGCGTATTCGTATTGGCAATTACGGCAGGATTCCAGTACAGCGCCGAAGCATCGTTAACCGAGGCCACCGTGGCGCCGCCCATACCCATGCTACGTGCTCCGACCCCGATCTTCAGAAACTGGGCAGCCGTGGTTCCGACTTTGGTGATCTGGGCCAGTAATGAGACCGGCAGAAGCACTGCGATCAAACACGTATAAAAAATTGATTTTCGTATAGAATTCCATTTCGGGCACATAGGTCGGTCCTATTTAATTATGGCAAATTTTCCCGTGAATTCCCCGGCTTCGTCGGCTTCTACTTGATAGTAATAGATACCCGGCGCCAGATCGAGACCATCCTTGGTAGTCAGGTTCCAGGGTTCGCTGCCGTCATCGATACTGCTCTCATGGCGAATCGTCGTAACGTGATCTCCACTGGTCGTATAGATGCGGATGGTGCATCGGCTGGGCAGGTGAATGAAATTGATGCGCCTCTCGCCGCGTCCCGAGGCCATCATTCGTTTCGATTCCCAGGGCGCCGCCGCCACATACGGATTGGGCACCACCGCAATCCGGTTCATCTCCGTTTTGGCCAGTTTCA